>DMIX01000216.1 GCA_003451975.1 Propionibacteriaceae bacterium | reverse complement strand
CCGCCGACAAACATCATGATCAGGTTCTGCCAGTTGACAAACAACAGTTTAAACCCGACGACCAGTCCGCCCAACCCGGCAAGGATTGCTTCCAGCATGGCTCAGCCCTCCTTCCCGGCCTCTTCCTTGTAAGGGAAGAGCTTGCCCAGGCCCAGCATCATCAGGCTCAATAGCCCCAGGGTCACCAGCGTGCCCCCCATGCCGGCCACGAGCATCGTGACGCCGAATGTGACATTGTCCATTTCCATGATAAAAAACCTCCTTCATACGTTTGGTTCAATAATCAATCATTCTCTTCAGAGGCCGTGCCGGGTCTTGGCCGGTACCGGTTCTAGAGAGGAATGTTCCCGTGTTTCTTCCAGGGGCGGTCTTCCTTCTTGCCCTCGAGCATCTTGAGGGCCTTGATGATCATGGGCCGCGTCTCCTTCGGCTCGATGACGTGCTCGATGAGGCCGTGGCGCGCCGCCTGGTAGGGGGTGGCGAAGTTGTCGATGTACTCCTGCGTCTTCTTCTTCAGGTTCTCGGGGTCTTCCTTGCGGAAGATGATCTTTGCGGCCCCTTCGGCGCCCATGACGGCGATTTCCGCCGAGGGCCAGGCCATGACCACGTCGGCGCCCGTCTGGCCCGAGCACATGCCGAGGTAGGAGCCGCCGTAGGCCTTGCGCAACACCACGGTGAGCTTGGGCACCGTCGCGGCCGAGTAGGCGTACAGCATCTTGGCCCCGTGGCGAATGATGCCACCGTGTTCTTGGGCGACGCCGGGCAGATAGCCCGGCACATCGACCAAGGTGACGATCGGAATGTTGAAGGCATTGCAGAAGCGCACGAACTTGCTGCCCTTGTCCGAGGCATTGATGTCGAGCACCCCCGCCAGCTGGCTGGGCTGATTGGCGACCAGTCCGACGCTGCGACCGTTGATGCGTCCGAAACCGACGACCAGGTTGGTGGCGTAGCCGGCCTGCACCTCGAGGAAATCGCTGTGGTCGACCAACCGGGCGATGACATCGCGCACGTCATAGCCGGCCTTGTCGTCCACCGGCACGATGCCGCTGAGCTCTTCGTCGTATTCCAGGCCGTACTCGCCGGGCACCAGCGGGGCGTCTTCGGAGTTGTTCTGCGGCAGGAAGCTGAGCAACTTCTTGGCGATCAGGATCGCCTGTTCGTCGTCGTCGGCCACGAAGCTGTTCACACCCGACACGCTCATGTGGGCGTCGGCACCGCCGAGCTGATCCTGGGTGACATCCTCGCCGGTGACCTGCTTGATCACATTGGGCCCGGTGATGAACATGTGGGCCTTGCGGGTCTGGATGATGAAATCGGTCAACGCCGGGGAGTAGACCGCACCACCGGCACACGGTCCGGCGATGATCGAGATCTGCGGGACCACACCGGACAGCAGCACATTGGCATAGAACACCTGCCCGTAACCGGATAGCGAATCGATGCCCTCCTGCACCCGCGCACCGCCCGAATCGTTGAAGAACAGGAACGGAGTGCCGTTCTCCAGCGCCGACTGCATCATCGCCACAACCTTCTTGTTGTGGGTTTCGCCGGCAGAGCCGCCGGCGACGGTGAAGTCCTGGCTGGCCACCCGCACCGGGCGACCCAGGATGGTGCCGCAGCCGGTCACGACTCCGTCGGCCGGCATATCGGCGGTATCCATGCCGAAGGTCGTCGTGCGATTGCGGCGGAACAGGCCGACTTCCTCGAAGCTGTCGGCGTCCAGCAGAGCGTCCAGGCGTTCCCGGGCCGACATCTTGCCCTGAGAATGCTGCTTCTCCAGCCGCGCTTCGCCGCCGCCCAGTCGGGCTGTGGCCTCGGCGGAGTGCAGCGCCTCAACGCGCTTGTCCATGGACTGTGATTTCTTGGTCATTTGGTTCACCTCACGCCATCTCGACGGTCACGCTGTGATCGCGGCCACCGAGCGAGACCTTGTATTTGATCGGCCCACGGACTGCCTTGGCCGCTCCGCTGGCAGCCTCAGCTTCGGAGGCCAGCTGTTCAGCGGTCTTGCCCACATTCTTCGGGCCTTCATCGCGAGTACTGAAGAAGCCTGGCGCGACGCCGGGGAACATGGCGTAGGTCAGCACATCTTCGTCGGTGCCGTTGAAGCCCTCCAAGGCGGCAGCATCGCTGCACAGCTTGCCCCACTCCGGTTCCAGCAGATCGGCCGGACGCTGGGTGATCGGCTCCTTCTTGGCCTGAGCCTGAGCGATCGCCACAACCTCCGGGTTGCGCTCCCCCATGCACTCGCCGTAGTAGCCGAGCATCAGATCTGCGAACTCACCGGTAAGCACCTTGTAGCGGCCCATCAGCACATTGAACACAGCCTGGGTGCCCACGATCTGGCTGGACGGCGTGACCAGCGGCGGATGTCCAGCATCGGCCTTGACCAGCGGAACCTCTTCCATCACTTCCTTGATTCGGTCGCCGGCGCCTTGAGCCTTGAGCTGGCTTTCCATGTTGGAGAGCATGCCGCCAGGAATCTGGGAGCTGAAGATGTCGGTGTCGACCAAGGTGGCCGATTCGAAGGCGGCGTACTTGGGACGCACGGTGGCGAAGTGATCGCGGATCGCGGTCAGCCGGTCGGCGTCCAGGTTGGTGGTGTAGTCGGTGCCTTCCAGCATGGCCACCAGCGATTCGGTGGGGTTGTGGCCCGGCCCCAAGCTCATCGAACTGATGGCGGTATCGACCACATCGGCGCCGGCCTCGATGGCCTTCATCAAGGTCACCAGGGTCACTCCGGTGGTGGCGTGGCAGTGGACGTTGATCTGGACGTCCTCGCCGTAGGTCTCCTTGATGCCGCGGATGATGTCGTAGGCGGGCTGGGGCTGCAGCAGTGCAGCCATGTCTTTCAGTGCCAGCGATTCCGCGCCCATATCCAGCAGCTGACCGGCGAGCTTCACGTAGCCCTCGACGGTGTGCAGCGGCGAGATGGTGTAGCAGATGGTGCCTTGGGCGTGCTTGCCGGTCTTCTTCACCGCGGCCATGGCTTGAGCCATATTGCGCGGATCGTTGAGGGCATCGAAGACTCGGAAGACGTCCATGCCGTTCTCGGCGGACTTCTCCACGAACCGCTCGACCACGCCGTCCTCGTAGTGGCGGTAGCCCAGCAGGTTCTGGCCACGCAGCAGCATCTGCAGCTTGGAGTTGGGCAACAGTTCGCGGAAGGTGCGCAACCGCTCCCAGGGATCCTCGTTGAGGAATCGGATACAGGCGTCGTAGGTCGCTCCGCCCCAGCATTCAACGCTCCAGTACCCGGCGGCATCGATGTCGGCACAGGCATCAACCATGTCCTCGATGGCCATCCGAGTGGCCATCAGGCTTTGGTGCGCGTCACGCAGGGCGAGCTCGGTCACCCCAATTGTTCGCTGACTCATGGACACATCCTCGCATGCTTTGTTCTAACAAGGTGTCTGGCGGACGATGTTGAGAGGTCGTGAGACAGGCTGTCCGCAGACTGGGAATATGCCTACAAACTACCCAACCAGGAGCCAGTTGGTGTCCGTATTGACGCAGGCTTCCTCGGCGATAAGCTGCGACAGTGAACACCCATCTCGCATCGCGCTCACGGCTCGTCCGCACGGCGGCCATCGCGGCCACATCATTGGCCTTGATCATCACCGGAGTAGCACCCGCCCAGGCAGATACTCCAACCCTGGTCGATGTTCCCGATGCTGGGTTCCGTTCGTGCCTGACCCAGGCCCTGACCCGGGCCGGTCTGACGGACGAACTCACCGCTGAGAACTTGAGTCGCCTCACGATCATCTCCTGCGGTGGATCCGCCGGAGCAGCGATCAGCGACCTCACCGGCGCAGAGCACCTCACGGGCATGGACAAGTTCTTCCTCACCAGCAGCACGGTCTCAGATGTGAGGCCGGTGGCCGGGCTGACTGGGCTGACTCAACTGCTGGTGGCGACCTCTAGCGCCCTCGACACTGCTCCGCTGGCGAATCTCACCGCGCTCTACGGGCTTGGCCTGCGCGGTTCGAAGATCACCGATCTGTCGTTCCTGTCGCACCTGGACTCATTGGACGTACTCGAACTCGGCATCTCTCCCGAAGCATCGCTTGCTCCGGTGGCCGCAGTGTCCTCACTGACTCGATTCAGCTTCAACACCAGCGAGTCCACTCTGCCGGCAGTGA
>DMIX01000259.1 GCA_003451975.1 Propionibacteriaceae bacterium | reverse complement strand
GTTGCCGACCCGCTCCAGCAGCGCGTGCAGGACGTCGACGGTGGCGCGGGCATCATCCAGGGCGCGGTGATTGGGCGTGACTGCGGTGCGGAAGTAGGCGGCCAGCGTGCCGAGTTTCACATTCGGCACCTCGTTGCGCAGCAGAGACTGCCGGGCCAATGCCACGGTGTCGATCACTTCGGGCTCGGGCCAGGGGTAGTCCAGCTGGGCACAAGCCCGCTTGAGAAAGCCGACATCGAATCGGGCATTGTGGGCGACCAGTACGCAGCCGGCCGAGAACTCCAAGAAGCTGGGCAGGACCTGAGGCAGCTTGGGGGCTGTGGCGACGAGTTGATCGGTGATGCCGGTCAGGACGGCGATCATCGCGGGAATGTGTACCTGAGGGTTCACCAGGGTTTGAAACTCGCCCGACACCTCGCCGCCGCGCACCTTCACCGCCCCGATCTCGGTGATGGTGGCCTCCGGGCCGCCGCCGGTGGTCTCCAGATCGACCACACAGAAGGTGACGGCATTCAGCGGCTCACCCAGGTCGGTCAGTCGGGGTTGCAGGATGGGGCTGCTCACGTCGATCAACCTAGCCGCTGGCTGAGACAGTGCCGCTCAGCAGTTCGGGATGGTGGCCTCCCAGAGCTGTGTGGCGCTGATGATCGCTACTCGGTTCGAGGTGGTCGCGACTGCCGACATCTCGCCGGGAGTGTTCCAATTCCGCCAACTCCCATCGAGGCAGCCATAGCTGATGCTGGGCTGGGAGGCGTTGACCGCAACTACCGCACGCCCATCACTCAGCGCTACCAATGCCGACGGACTCGTATCGTTGCTGGCTTCTCCGGCCAGGGTGATCGGTGCGGAGACGGTGGCCTTCGCATCGGCGGTGAACCTCACCTGCCAGGCGGTCGCGGTGCCATGGACCCACCCGACGACCCAGCAGTGCGCGCCGGTGCAGGACACACCGGTTGCCAGGGCGAGCCCGGTGCCTTGAGTCGGTTTGGGCAAGGAGATTTCGGTCCAGTGCTGGGCGTCGGTCCCGACCCAGATCACGGGACGCTGCTGCAACCCGTCATGCAGGGAGAGGTCGTCGCCGGCGATCACCAACAGCGCCCCGGCATTGGCAACGGCACTGAATCCGAGTTCCCGGGTTGGGTTGGAGGACACGATCTCGGGCGAAGCCGTCGGCGCCGACCAGGTCGTGCCCTGGACGGTATAGACGACCAGCCGACTCCCGGTGGAGGTGGTGCGGCTGCCAACGATGACGGGCTGATCATTCAGTGATGCCACACCCAGCAGCGGCCCGGCGTCATGGCCACCGAAAGTGAAGAACGACTGCGGGTGGTTGGTGAGTTTCGCGGCGGCGAGCGTGCCCTGCCACACCGTCCAACGGGGATTGCCGTGGGCTCCACCGGTTTGAACGCCGATGGCGGTGAGTTGGCCCCCAAGGTGGGCTGTGGACTGCAGGCTGGCCGTGCGCGCATAAGGATCGTGGGGGATGAGGTGGAAGCTCTCCCGGTCACCGTCGGAGCTGATCCGGTCCAATGCCGGGGCGCTGTTGCGTTCTCCGCCCACCAGCAAGCCGTCATCGAGGGCCGTCACCGTCGACGGTGACAGGCCGTCCAAATCCACGGCGCGCCACGTCGGCGCCTCGGCTGCGCAGCCGCTCAAGGACGCTGCAACCAGCACGACCAGCAGGGCATGCCTCATGGTGGCAGCCTAAGTGGCTGCGGGCCCGGCGCTGGGTCGATTCCGCTGGCCGAGGGAGTGTCAGAGGCGTCGGCGATGATTGAGCCATGAACATCTTGCATGTCGACTGTGGCACCTGCCAGGCGCGCGGTAAGGCCTGTGCGGAGTGCGTCATCTCTGTCCTGCTTGGACCGATGCCCGATGAGATCGACCTGGACGAGCAGGAGCAGGCCGCCTTGGCAGTGATGGCTGATTCCGGGCTGGTGCCACCGCTGCGACTGGTGTCGGGGCAGTGAGGTCCGGCCCGCTCCAACCTTGGCGGGCGCGATCGAATCCTGAGAAATGGCCCAGCGGAGGAGTTGCACATCCCTGGCCCGTCGCTTAAGGTTTTCTCAGTTTCGTTTCAGGGGGCAGTAAGTCCTGAGGACTGAGGGGTTCTGAATGACGTTGAGGATCGGGCGGATCGCCCTAGGCGCAGCCATAGCGGTGAGCCTGACGATCTTCGCAGGCCCCACCATTCCGGCCAGCGCCGAACCCACCCCCACCCCGAGCACCGCCAAGTCGGCCAAGCAGCGTGTCGAAGATCTTCAGGCTGAAGCCGGCCAGATCGGTGAGGATTACAACACCATCTCCGACGCGCTCGACAAGGGCAAAGCCGAACTCAAGGTGCTCAACGCCGATATCGCGATTCAGCAGAAGAAGGTCGATCAGCTGAGCGCGGACGCCCAGTCCATCGCGCTGGCGCAGTTCCGCAGCCGCGACCTCGACACCACCCTCCAGATCTTCACCTCCGATGATCCCGATCAACTGCTGGATCGGCTGTCCACCGCCAGCAAGGTGGACGACACCATGAGCAAGTTGCTCTCCGAGCAGCAGACCGAGCAGGCCAATCTCGCAGACATGAAGCGGGCCGCGCAGGCCGATCTCGCCGCGCTGGTCGATCAGGAGAAGCAACTCTCCGAGCTGAAGGACAAGGCCGACGCCAAGGTCGCCGAAGCCCAAGCGCTGTACGACTCGCTGGATCCCACCGAGCAGCAGCAGGTGGACGGCAACGACGGCAAGGCCAAAGACGGATCGGCGGACAAGCCCGACCCCGGTGATTACGCCAATGCTGATGCCCGGTTGAAGAAGGCCATCGCCTACGCGCTATCCAAGGTCGGTAAGGCCAGCTATGTGTGGGGCGCCTCGGGTCCGAACTCGTTCGACTGCTCGGGTCTGATGCTGGCCGCCTACGGACGGATCGGCATCTCACTGCCGCACTCCTCGGCGGCGCAGGCCGGGCGTGGCCGTCCGGTATCGCGGGCGAACCTGAAGGCCGGTGACTTGGTCTTCTTCGCTCACGGCGGCAGCATCTACCACGTTGCGATGTACATCGGAGGCGGCAAGATCGTGCACGCCCGCCAGCCCCGGTACGGCATTCAGGTCAACAGCCTCGACGGCTACTCCCCGATGGCGTCGGCCCGACGTATCATCGGCTGATCGCTCCACGAATTCTCGGCGGGATTCTCGCCGCCCTTCTGCTCACCGGCTGTGCGCTTACCGCGCCACCGCAATCGACGCTGGCCGTACGGCTACAGAACTCACTGGCCGACGGTGAAGCCGCCTTTGCCCAGCAGTTCACCAACCCCAGCGCCGCGTCGGCGTGGTACTCCGGCCTGCAGGAGGCCGACGCCCGATTCTCCGGCGACCAGACGCTGACTGTGCACACCACCTACCCCGGAGACCGACGGTCGGCCTCGGAGATCGTCGAGCTTCAGCTCAGCGAGGACGGCCGTATCGAAGCCGTCGGTGGTCAGCAACAGCGCCCCCTGTGGACGTTCGGGTCCGTGACGCTCACCCCGGCCACGCGAGGCACTGTGCTCTCGATCGGCCTGACCGCGGCCCAGCAGCGGGCCTGGGCCGCCCGACTGGATCGTGCCGCCGCCACGGTGGCCGCATCCGGGGTGCTGCCCGCGGACACCGACTGGGACGGCACTCTGGTCGTTCTGATTCCGGCCAGCAGCACCGATTTCACCGCCATGACGGGTGGCAACGGTTCCGACACCGCCGCAATCACCACGTGCGCTGCAGGCACGCCACGGATCGTGATCAATCCGGCATCGTTCGCGCAAGGCTCGCGCTGGTTGCAGGCCACCCTCACCCATGAAGCCGTCCATGTCGCCACCGACTCGGCTTGCGGCACCGGCGCGGCCTGGGTGGTGGAAGGAATGGCTGAGTCGGTGGCCGCAGCCAGTGATGCGGCCACAGCGAAGGCCAATGCCGACCTGGTGCGCCGCTACCTGCGCCAACAGGGGGTGCCGACAGCATTGCCTGATCAGCTGGCGAGCCAGGCCGACTACGCGCTTGCCCAACTGGCAGCCGATCAGGTGCGCGCCAGGCTGGGTGCCGAGGCTTCGGCGGCATTCTTCGCGCGTGGCGTCGCAGGAGACCTCAGTGATGCCGACGTGGCCGATGCCACCCGGTGGTACCTGGCCGAGCTCAATCGCCGGGCCGGCTGACCCGATCAGTCGGCGATGGCGTGCTTGGCCAAGAACTCCAACGACTCGGTGAAGATCTGTTCGCGGTCGTAATCCATGGTGGCCACATGGAAGCTGCGCGGGAGCACTCGCTCGGTGATCTCCTCGCTGGAGACGTGGGCGAGGATGAAGTCCTTGGAGGAGTCCGGCACCACATGATCGACTGCGGAGCGGAACAGCAGCAGCGGGCAGGCGACCAGGTCCAGGCAGGCGCGCACTTCCATCCACATCTTCATCATCGACGCTGCAGCCTTCACCGGGGTGCGGGGATAGGCGTGCTCATCGCGTCCTGGTTCGGCGATATCGGACCCGATCGCGGGCACCGACGCGATGACGTATTGGGCGAACGGCGCGATCTGGTCTTTGAAGTAGGACAGCACCGCCGGGTTCACCAGGATGAGACCGGAAACCTCGTCGCCGCGCTTCTCGGCCAGCCGAAGCGCCAATGATCCACCCATGCTCAACCCGGCGATGAACACCTGGTCGCACTCGGCCCGCAACTCGTCGAAGGCGCGCTCCACCGTGCAGTACCAGTCCGGCCAGCCGGTGAGGTTCATCTCCTGCCAGTTCGTGCCATGCCCCGGCAGGCGGGGGAGCGACACTCGATAGCCGGCGGCTTCGGTGGTCTTGGCCCACTCCAGCAGCGACCACGGCGAGCCGGTGAAGCCGTGACAGAACAGCACGCCGACCCTCCCGGTGCCGCCGAAATACGGCTCGGCGGTGGCATGAACCTGCACGGGGGTATCGTTCGCAGTCGGCATGGCAGAATCGTAGGCTGTCGAAGGACCACGGTGCACAGAAGGCCGCAGCAATGTACAACTTCTTCAAGTATCTGATTTTCGTTCCGCTGGTGCGGTGGGGCTTTCGCGCGACCGTGGTCGGTACGCAGAACATTCCCGCTGCCGGCGGGGTGATCCTCGCCTCGAACCACGTGGCGGCCGGTGACACCTACATCACCCCGGCTCTCATTCGGCGTCAGGTGACCTTCCCGGCGAAGGCCGAGTTGTTCCGTGGCGACCGCGGCCTGGGTTCGAAGATCGTGGCCTGGTTCTTGAAGGCCATTCGGCAGGTTCCGTTGGATCGCTCCGGTGGACGCGTCAGCCTGGCTGGACTGGAGCCGGTACTGGAGGCCTTGGACCAGGGCCGGGTGGTCGGCATCTACCCCGAGGGCACGCGATCTCCCGATGGCCGGCTGTACAAGGGGCACACCGGGGTGGCTCGCATGGTGCTGGCTGCCGGCGTCCCCGTGGTTCCGGTGGCCGTCTTCGATACTCAGACCGTCAAGGGCTGGTTCGGGATTCCGTGGGTGCGGCGACCCCGGGTGGTGATCGGTGAGCCGCTGGATTTCACCGCTTACGCCGCGTTGGTCGATGACCGTGATGCGCTGCGTTGGGTGACCGATGAGGTGATGGCCGCCGTCCAGCAGATCTCGGGTCAGACCTATGTCAACGCCTACGCCACCTCGGTGAAACGCGGTGCTCTATCGGCCACCGATTCTGACTCGCGGGTACTGGAGCGTCCCGGTCTGGGTAGCAGGCCGCCGCAATTGCCGTCCGGCGAGATATCCTGACCGGCGTGTCTGAACTGATTCCGTCCCTGGCCGAACTGCATGCCCTCCGACCGGCGCAGCAGCCGACCTATCCGGACCCGGCTGCGGTGGAGTCAGTGGTGGGCAAGCTGCGCCGCCGTCCGCCGCTGGTTTTTGCTGGTGAGTGTGATGAGCTGCGGGGCCGGGTCGCCGAGGTCGCGGCGGGCCGTTCCTTCATGCTGCAAGGCGGCGACTGCGCGGAGACCTTCGAGACGGTAACCGCGGCCAACATTCGCAACAAGCTGCGGGTGCTGCTGAGCATGGCTGTGGTGTTGACTTACGCCGCGCAACTGCCGGTGCTCAAAGTCGGACGCATCGCCGGGCAGTACGCGAAGCCGCGCAGCCGCGACGCCGAGATCCGCAACGGGGTGAGCCTGCCTGCCTATCGCGGCGATGCCGTCAATGCGCTGGGATTCACGCCGACCGAGCGGGTTCCCGATCCGCGCCGGCTGTTGGAGGTCTACAACCATTCAGCGGCCACCCTGAACCTGCTGCGGGCCTTTGTCACCGGCGGCTATGCCGACCTGCGCGCCATGCACACCTGGAATGCCGACTTCGTGCACAACTCCAATGTGGAGTCCCGTTACGAGGAACTCTCCGATGAGATCGGGCGCGCGCTGTCGTTCATGGTGGCCTGTGGCGTCGACAACGAAGCTTTCCGCACCGTCGACTTCTACTCCTCTCACGAGGCGCTGCTGCTGGAGTACGAGCATTCGCTGACCCGGACCGATTCCCGTACCCAGACTCCGTACAACACCAGCGCTCACCTGGTGTGGATAGGGGAGCGCACTCGTCAACTCGACGGCGCCCATGTGGAGTACCTGCGTCATCTGCGCAATCCCATCGGCATCAAACTCGGTCCCAACGTCACCGGGTCGGAGGCTGCCGCGCTGATCGACCGACTCGACCCCGATCACGAGCCGGGCCGCCTGACCGTCATCACTCGCATGGGTGCAGAGCGCATTCGCGACGCGCTACCGCCGGTGATCGACGCCGTCGAACAGACCGGACGCAAGGTCGCTTGGGTGTGCGATCCGATGCACGGCAACACCTTTGAGACCGCCACCGGCTACAAGACCCGGGCGTTCAGTCAGGTCGCCGAAGAGGTCAATGGTTTCTTTGATGTGCACGAGGAACTGGGTACCTGGCCCGGCGGCGTTCACGTCGAACTCACCGGTGACGATGTCACTGAATGTGTCGGTGGCGTCGACGAACTCGACGAGGCCGACCTGGTCAACCGGTACGAGACCGCGTGCGATCCGCGGTTGAACCGGAACCAGTCCTTGGAGCTCGCCTTCCTGGTGGCCGACCGTCTCACCAGTGGGCGCATCCGGCGCGGCGCCGTCGAGCCGGAGTTCCACCTCGAGGATTTTCGATGAAACTGCCCCCCCTGTCCGACCCCACTATCGATCTGCGTTCCGACACTCTCACCACCCCGACTTCGGCGATGCGCGAGGAGATGCTGGCTGCGCCGGTCGGCGATGACGTGTACGGCGAAGACCCCACCGTCAACGCCCTTGAGGCTCGCGTCGCCGCACTGCTCGGCCACGAGGCCGGCTTGTTCGTCCCCACCGGCTCGATGGGCAACCTGTTGGGGGTCTGGACGCTGGTGCGCCGCGGCGAAGAGGTGTTGTGCGATGTGCAGGCCCACATCGCTCGCGCCGAGCTGGGTGCCCACGCGGTGTTGCACGGGGTGACGATGCGCACCTGGACGTCGTCCCACGGCGTTGCCGACACCGACACAGTGCTGGAGCAGATCGCCGCCCCCACCCCGTATCTGGTGCACACCGCTGCGGTGGCGTTCGAGAACAGCCACAACTTCGGTGGTGGCACCATTCAGCCGTTGCCGCATCTTCGTGAGGTTTCGGTGGCTTGCCGGGAGCGCGGCGTGGGCCTGCACCTGGACGGTGCCCGGCTGTGGAATGCCCACATCGCCACCGGGGTGCCGCTGGCCGACTACGGGGCGTTGTTCGACACCGTCAATGTGTGCTTCTCCAAGGGCCTGGGTGCTCCGGTGGGTTCGATGCTGGTCTCCACCCGTGAGCGCATCGACAAGGCCCGGGTGCAGCGCAAGCGCCTGGGTGGCGGCATGCGTCAGGTGGGTCTGCTTGCTGCGGCCGCCGACTACGCCTTGGACCATCATGTGGAGCGTCTCGCCGCTGACCACGCCAATGCTGCTGCGTTTGCGGCTGCGGTGGCCGAGAAGGCCCCCTCGGCGGTCACGGAACCGCAGACCAACATTGTGGTTCTCGGTACTGGTTCCCGGCCTGCGCCGGAAGTCGTTGCCGAGGCCGCCCAGCGAGGTGTCCGCATCTCGGCGCTGGGCCCGCGCACGGTCCGCGCGGTTACCTATCTGGGCATCACCGAGGCCGAAGCCGTGCAAGCCGGACGCCTGGTTGGCGGACTGCTCTGCGGGTAGCGATCGCTCGGGCTTCGTCAAGCTCAGCCAGCGGATTGCGACTCCTCGTTCCCGGAGCCTGTCGAAGGGTCGGCTGCTGATGTGGTTTGGGGGCTTGGTTCCACTCGGCCAGCGGTGTGTGGTTCCCCGTTCCCTGCGCCTGTCGAAGGGTCGAAAGGGTGAACGTTCGAGGGGCGAAGGGGCCACGGTGTGGGACGATTCCACAGTGAAGGCCGCCGTCCTGGGATCCCCGATCGCCCATTCGTTGTCGCCTGCCCTGCATCGGGCCGGCTATGCCGCCTTGGGGTTAACCCAGTGGAGCTATGGACGCTTCGAGCTGGTGGCCGATGAACTGGCCGACTTCGTCGACGGGCTCGATGAGCAGTGGCGCGGACTGAGCCTGACCATGCCGTTGAAGGATGCCGCACTGATGGTCGCCGATGAGGCCACGGTGCTGGCGGTCCGAGCTGGGGCGGCCAACACCTTGGTACGCACCGAGAACGGTTGGCTGGCCGACAACACCGACATTCCCGGGCTGGTGGCTGCGCTGCGTCCGGCCTGGCGGGGGTGGACCCAAGCGGCGATCCTGGGCGCCGGAGCGACCGCACGATCAGCGGTGCTGGCCCTGGATGAACTGCAGGTTCGCCAGCTCCGCGTCTATGCCCGCAATCTGGATCGAGCCGCCCAGCTGGTTGCCTGGGCAGGCACGGTCGCACCCAAGCTGACCGTCGAGATCGCCGAGCTGGCTACCTGGACCTCCGGAGATGACCCCGTGGTGATCTCCACCTTGCCCGGGGGTGCCGCCGATCCCACCGGGCTGCAACGCCGCAGCGGGCTGTTGTTCGACGCGGTCTACGCCGGCTGGCCGACCCCGCTGGCTCAGACCGCGGGTGCAGCAGGCCTGGAGGTCATCGGCGGCGCGGAGTTGCTGCTGGCTCAAGCGGCGCTGCAATTCGAGTTGTTCACCGGTCAGGCCCCGCCGGAGTTGGCGATGCGCGCTGCCGTTGCCGCTGCGCTCAGCCCGAAGATCGTGCTGATCGGCTTCATGGGTGCCGGCAAGACCACCGTCGGGCGAGCATTGGCGAGCCGATTGGGCATGGCCTTCGTCGACAGTGATGAGCC
>DMIX01000083.1 GCA_003451975.1 Propionibacteriaceae bacterium | reverse complement strand
GGACTACGGTCTCACCATGCGCTTCAGTTGGGGGCCGCCCTATGACCCGCACACGGTGCTCGCCGGCGCTTTCCATACCCGCGAGGGCGAGTTCACGTCGTTCTGCAACCCCGAGCTGGACGGGTTGATCGACAGCGTTCTGGCCACCACCGACGCGGCGCAGCGCCAGGAGCTGTACGACCAGATCTGGCAGTTGCTGGACGATGAGGCGGCGGTCGTCCCGCTCCTCTACCCGCAGCGGGTATATGCCCTGCGCAACGAGGTGGACGGCTTCAGGTTGGGCGGTACCGAATATGACATCGCTTACGCCGTGCAGGACGTGGTGATCGGAGCTAACTGAGCACTCTCCGGTCGCCTATCCTTCCCGGGTGGGGCCTTCGCAGTCTCTTTTCAGCCTGCCCCACCCGGGGTCATCGAATACGTGCGGATCTGCAATATGGCCATCTACTTGTTCAAACGGATCAGCAGTTCCATAGTCGTCCTGCTGGGTGTCAGCCTGTTGCTCTTCCTGCTGATCTACCTGGCCCCGTCGGATCCTGCGCGCATCATCGCCGCACAGAGACTCGGCGGAGACGTTCCCGGCGCTGACGAAATCGAGTGGGTCAGGAAGGAATATGGTTTGGACCAACCGCTGCTCGTGCAGTACGTGTCGTGGTTGGGGAGAACCGTCCGCGGCGATCTAGGGTATTCGATCCGTACCGGAAACCCTGTGGCCGACGAGCTCCGCCATGCCGTGGGATACTCGTTGGCTCTGGCTGCTGCGGCGATGGGCCTCGTGCTGGTGATTGCCATCCCGGCCGGGGTGCTGGCGGGGATGCATGAAGGCTCGGTGTGGGATCGCGTGATGCGGTTTGTGTCAGCTACCTGGGTCTCTATCCCTGAATTCTGGCTCGCCTTCCTTCTCATCGCGTGCTTCTCGATCCAATTGCGCTGGTTGCCCAGTTATGGGGCCAAGAGCTGGCGGCATTTCATCCTGCCCGTGCTGTCACTGGGGCTGATCAGCGCCGCCCGTCTCGCCTACCTGATTCGCTCAGCAGTACTGGAGGAGTTGCACCAGGATTACATGCGCACCGCTCGCGGGAAAAGTTATTCCTACCGGATGAGCGTCATCCGCCACGCCTTGCCCAATATCGTCGCTCCCTTTGTCACGATGGCCGCGTACCAGTTTAGCGGCCTGGCTAGCGGTTCGGTGATCATCGAGACCCTGTTCGCCTGGCCTGGGGTAGGCAGTTACTATGTCGATGGGATCGGATTCCGGGACATCCCGGTCATCCAGGTGACTGCCTTGTTCTTCGCGAGTGTCTTCATGCTGGCGAACTGCCTGGCCGATGTGGTCATCGTCATCGTCGATCCTCGCGTCCGTGTGGAGTAATCGCCGATGAATGTCCGTGGATGGCGCAGGTGGACACAGCGCAACCCCATCTCCGCCACCGGGATCGTGCTGGCTCTCGGTCTGATCGTCGTCTGCCTGCTGGCGCCCATCCTGGCCCCCGGCGATCCCACGGCAATCGATCTCACCACCGGACTGCAGTCGCCGTCGTTTGCGCATTGGCTGGGTACCGATGAGCTGGGCCGGGATGTACTGAGCCGCGTGCTGTGGGCCGGACGCCTGTCCATCTCGACGATGGCCGTCGTGCTGATATCCTGCGTAGCGGTGGGAGCTGTCGTGGGGGTCGTCAGCGGCTATCTGGGTGGGCTGATCGACAACGTCGCCATGCGCATCGCCGACTTCTTCCACGCCGTTCCGCAATTGGTCCTGGCGTTGGCCTTGATCGGGGTGTTGGGTCCCGGGACTGGCTCTCTGATCGCGGCGTTGATTGTTACCGGCTGGGTGAGATACGCCCGTCTGGTACGCAGCCTGGTGCTTTCCGAGCAGAACAGCGAGTACATCGTCGCCGTTCAGGCAATCGGGGCCACCCATACGCGTATCATCCTGCGGCATCTGTTGCCGTCGGTCACCGGTCCGATGCTGGTACAGGTCAGCCTGGACAGCGGAGCCACGATACTGGCTATCGCCGGCCTGAGTTTCATCGGCCTGGGCATTCAGCCTCCCACGCCGGAGTGGGGCAAGATGCTGGTTGATGCCCGCCCGTACCTGGGTTCCGCTCCGCATCTGGTCCTGCCTCCGGGCCTGGCCATCTTCGTTCTGGTCTTTGGGTTCAACTCCCTGAGCGCCGGGTTGGAGCACCTCCTGCGCCCGGGGAACAATACGATATCGAACGAAATGACAAAGAAATGAGAGGGACAAATGAAGGACACACCACAACGTACTCAACTCGACGTGGATTGGCAAACCTGGCTCGCCCGCTGGGACGTGCAACAGTCCGGCTATCTGCCGGACCGCGAAGCGCGCTTCGATGCGATGTTCGACGTACTGGACTACCTGATGCCGGAACAGTGGACCGCTCTGGACCTGGCCAGCGGGCCGGGCTGCATCAGCCAGCGGCTGCTCGCGCGGTACCCCAATGCCCGCTGCATCGCCATCGACTACGATCCGCTGCTGCTCGCGATTGGGCAAGGGGCGATGGGCGACGTAGGGGGCAGGCTGCGCTGGTTTGAGGCGGATCTCGCGGCGGTCGACCTCGTCGATATGCTCGGCGAAGGCAAGATCGATGCCGTTCTTTCCACCACGGCGCTTCACTGGCTACCGGGGGCTTCGTTGTGGCGTGTCTTTGCCCAGTTGGGCAAGGTGGTCCGGCCGGGGGGCGTCTTCCTCAACGGGGACAACATGGACTTCGCCAATCACCTGCCGACCTTCCAGAAGATGACCAAAGCGCGGTACGAGCAGCAGCAAACGGAGTCGTTCAAAAAGAACGGCATCGAGGACTGGGAGCAGTGGTGGAAAGCGGTCAAGCAGGTACCGGGCCTGGAAGCCCTGGCTGCTGAGAGAGAAGCACGGTTCGGGCACCGGAAGTCCGAGGAAAACCGCCCCAACTACGACACACACAAAGTCATGCTGCAAAATGCCGGGTTCAGCGAGGTGGATACCATCTGGCAGCACAGAGACAATCGCATTCTGCTGGGCGTACGCTGAGGGCGTCCGAGTGGTCCTCCGCCCCGCTACGTCCGGCGGTTCGATGGGGACTATCTGCTGCCGTACGTTCCTTCAATTACCATTGGGGGCGCAGAATCAAGACAGAACTTCGACCAACCTGGTCGGAGTTCTGGTCTTCTCTGTAGCGCTGAAGGTGTGCCTGACATGGCACGCATCCGTTCGCTGTTCACTTGTATTTTCCCGGTGAGCCGGTGCTCCGCCCGACCTTGATGATAGGTCGTCTCAGTGAGTAAACACGAGCAATTGACGGTCACAAGTGGCTATGATATACTGATTTGCACTCGTTCCTACAAGGTGGGTGGGGAATAAGGCGGCTGTTTCCCTTTGGTATGTTATAGATTTGATGATATGGACAAAATGCGACAGTTTACCGCGGTGATCGAGCGTGAAGGAGACGGCTACGTAGCCACTTGCCAGGAGCTGGATATTGTCAGCGAGGGCGCAACGGTCGAGGAAGCACGGTTGAATCTGGTTGAGGCTGTGGAGGGGTTCTTCGAGGTTGCCTCAGCCTCGGAGATTCGGCGCAGGTTGAAGACGGAGACCTATGTAATGTCCATCATGCCCAGGCTCCCAACCAAGCGATCGAAGCAAGTGGTAGGGACAAAGGGTGCCTGAACTGCGAGTCCTCTCTGGCAGGGAAGTCTGCAAGATCATGGCCCGGCATGGCTTTGAGCAGGTGCGTGTAAAGGGCAGCCACATGATTATGCAGAAGACAGAGAGCAATACCACTATTACTGTGCCGGTACCGGACCACAGTGAGTTAAAGACCGGGACGCTGTCGGGGATCATCAGGCAGTCCGGTCTGCCTCGTTCGTTGTTCGAAGCTGAGTGAGCACGTCTGGAGTTCGCCAGGGGAGTTGCTCAAAGTGTTGTCATCGAGAAGATCGGTGATCTGCCCGCTTGCTACCCGCACCTCTCACTACCCCCAGGTTGTCTGACAGCAACAGGGGGGTGCCAATCAGTACTGAGCGGTCTCCGCGCGCCGCGGCCATGCCGTCCATAAATCAGGCTCGATGCCCACGTGTCGCTCCACAGGTCATCGGACGTGTAACTGCTTCGATCTACGGGAATTGACGCATCTTTGCCTTTTTACACGCAGAGTAGTATAATGCACGTTAGAATCGGCGTGTCGTGCCGTCCGGCTCTACTTCGCGGTGTGGTCGATCCGTCTGGCACGTGAATCGTCGGCTGGATCGGCTGCCTTGTCGTCCCCACCAGTGTGCGGCAGAGCCGGATACCCCGCCCCACGGGACCGGTTGGCGGAAACGGCGCAGCCTGGCCGGCGGAGAACAACATCACCCGCCGCGACGGCTGTACGCACCGCGGGCGGTTCCGCCGCAACGGAATGAGGCAGCAGCACGGCGCGATCGTACGTGCTTCGCAGGAATGCCCCTTGTCGCACTCGATTGGCGTGCCGCTGCTCCCGCGCTGGTTGCCGTTGTTCTCCGCCGATTCGCTCGGCGGTCGATCGTCGCGCACGAGTGCGGTCGCGAGTGTCAAGCCCCACCTATCCAGTGTCGCTACCCGGCCGTGCGGGATGCCCGTTCTTTTCTCGGGCGGCCGGCGCCAAATGACCCGACAATGAAGCAGCAACGAGGACTATGGGGCCGCCCGCCGGGGCTTCCGGTGTTCTCGGAACAGTCCCTGATCGTCAATGGTGAAAAGCAGTGAATAACTACAAAGGAGGACCTGTCATGCGCGTTCAACAGCCGTTCATCGTCGTGGCGCTGGCCCTGGTGCTGTGCGTCTTGTCCGTCGTGTCGGTCTGGTCCGCGGCACCTCCCGTGATCCGACGTCGTCTGCCCGTCAGGTCGTCGCAGCGATCGAGTTCGCGGGGGAGGTCACGTTGCCCACTGGTCTGCAATTCGCGGGCACCGCAGTGGGCGGTTTGTCCGGTCTGGTCTACGACCCATCCAATGAAACCTACTATGCGTTGTCCGGCGACTCAAACCGGGAAGCTGCGCCCCGGCTGTATACCTTGACCATCGATACGAACGATGGCACGCTGGGCGAGGGCGAGGTCCAGTTTACCGGTGTGGTCACGCTGACCGGCAGCGCCGACGAGCCGCTTGCTGTGGGGTCATTCGACCGCGCTGGCATCGCGCTCGCTCCCGACGGCCAGCTCTACATCTCGTGGGAGGGGGATCCCGAAGCCGCGCCGCCCGACGGGCCGTTCATCGGCCGGTTCTCCCCGGATGGACGGCAGGCCGGCCTGCTCACGGTTCCACCCAAGTACACGCCGCTCATGAGCGACACCACACCGATTGCCGGCATCCGCCACAACCTTGGCCTGCGAAGCCTCACCGTGACGCCGGATGGGCGTTCGCTCTACGCCGCCCTCGAGAACGCGCTCGTGCAGGACGGGCCGGTGGACAGCAGCGAATTCGTTGGCCTGGCACGGATCCTCGATCTAGACCTGGCGACGGGCGAGCCCGCGGCGGAGTTCGTGTACGAGGTCGACCCGGCCGCTCAGCCCGCGCAGCCGGTGGGGGCGGAGTCTACCAATGCCCTCGTCGGACTGCTGGCGACCGACAACAACGGCTC
>DMIX01000289.1 GCA_003451975.1 Propionibacteriaceae bacterium | reverse complement strand
GCCCTTGAACTCCTCGAAGATCACTTCATCCATCTTCGAGCCGGTCTCGATCAGAGCAGTGGCCAAGATGGTGAGCGAGCCGCCGTCCTCGATATTGCGGGCCGCGCCGAAGAACTTCTTGGGCGGATACAGCGCCGCTGAGTCGACACCACCGGAAAGGATGCGTCCCGAGGCTGGCGCGGCCAAGTTATAGGCCCGGCCCAACCGGGTGATGCCGTCCAACAGCACGACCACGTCCTTGCCGAGTTCCACCAGCCGCTTGGCACGCTCGATGGCCAACTCGGCGATCGTGGTGTGATCGTCAGCGGGTCGATCGAAGGTGGAGGCGATCACCTCACCGGAGGTGGTGCGCTGGAAGTCGGTCACTTCCTCAGGTCGCTCGTCGACCAGGACCACCATCAGGTGGACCTCGGGGTTGTTGGCGGTGATGGCGTTGGCGATCGCTTGCATCACCAAGGTCTTGCCGGCCTTTGGCGGCGACACGATCAGACCACGCTGCCCCTTACCCACCGGCGACACCAGATCGATGATGCGCCCGGTCATATTCATCGGCGTGGTCTCCAAGCGAAGCCGCTCGGCGGGATACAGCGGGGTGAGCTTGTTGAACTCCGGCCGATCCTTGGCCTTCTCGGGGGAATCGGCGTTGATCGTGTCGATGCGCACCAGCGGATTGAACTTTTCGCGACGCTCACCGTCCTTGGGTGCTCGAATCGCACCGGTGACGATGTCGCCCTTGCGCAGGCCCCACTTGCGGACCATCGACAACGACACATAGGCATCGCCTGAGCCCGGCAGATAGCCGGAGGTCCGCACGAAGGCGTAGTTGTCGAGCACGTCCAGGATGCCGGAGATATCGAGCAGCACATCGTCTTCACTGACGACGGGCTCTGCCTCCATGCGCTCCAGACCGTTCATGCCGCCCGAGCCGCCGCTCCGACGCCGACTCTGGCGATCTCGGTTCCGACGACGGCGGCTGCGACGACCGCCCCCGAACTCGTCGTCATCACGGCTGTTGCCGCCTTTGGCCTGGTCATTGCCGCGCTGGTCATTGCCGCGCTGGTCATTGCCGCGCTGGTCATTACCGCGCTGTTGGTCGTTGCCGCGCTGGTCATTACCGCGCTGTTGGTCGTTGCCGCGCTGGCTTGAGCCGCCCGACTCGCCGCCGTCGTTGCGGCGACTGCGCTGGGGGTTCTTGTCACCAGCCTTCAACGCCTCTAGGCGCGCGGCCACGTCGTCAACCTCACCAGCGGCGGCCGGCGGACCGTCCGGGGCAACCAGCGTGGGTTGTTCGGCCGGCTGCGCTGCGGTGCGCTTGCGTGACGCCGAGGTCTCGGTGGTGTTCGACCCGCTGCGTTGAGCGGACTTGATCGCGTCGATGAGGGCACCCTTGCGCATGGCGCCGGTGCCCTTCACCCCCAAGGACGCGCCGAGCTTCTTCAGCTCGGGCAGCAGCATCGCGTCCAAACCGGAGCGTCCAGAAGTCTGAGGATTCGCGTCTTCGACAGTGTCGGTCACTGAATTCCTTTCGGAAAGGGTGGCTCACCGGTCCGTCCAGGCAAGCCCACCCGCGCTCTGTGCGAGCGATTAGGGAATATCGGCCAGATCCGAAATGTCAGCCAGATTCGATGATCCAATGCTGTGCTTTCTCGACGACACTCAAGTGATCTCGGGTTCGTCTTGCCCGATCTGAGGGGCATGCGCTCTGAAGGCGCGCCTCCTCTGTAGCACCCACCGGCGGCGATGCCCTACTCGGCGAGCCTGAGCGGATCGCGCTCAGTTCAGCGCGTTGTCAAAGGCGTGCTGGAGCTGCTGGTAATCGGTCACCACCGGAAACTGCGGGAATTCCGCGATCACGTTCTCCGGCGGGCAGAACAGAATCCCGGCATCGGCTTCGCCCAGCATTGCGGTGTCGTTGTAGGAATCACCGGTGGCCACCACTCGGTAGTTCAAGTCGTGGAAAGCACGCACTGCCGCCCGCTTGGCATCGGGCTGCCGCAGCCGATAGCCGACCACCCGATCATCACGGATCTCCAGCTTGTGACACAGCAGCGTGGGGAAGCCGAGCTGGGCCATCAACGGCATGCCGAACTCGTAGAAGGTGTCAGAGAGGATCACCACCTGGAAGCGTCCACGCAGCCAGTCGAGGAACTCTGCAGCTCCCGGCAACGGCCCCATCTCAGCGATGACGGCCTGAATCTGGCTCAGGCTCACTCCGTACTCGGCCATCACGCGCAACCGATGCTGCATCAACTCGTCGTAGTCGGAGATGTCGCGGGTGGTCAGGCGCAGATCATCGATCCCGGTGGCCTTGGCCACACCGATCCAGATCTCGGGGACCAGCACACCTTCCAGGTCAAGGCAGGCCAACTCCATCTCAGGCTCCCTCCACATGCATCAATGCGATCCCGGGGTGAACCTCGGGCATGCGATCCAGCTCCTCGATCGCAGTCAACACCTGACGATGTCGCGCAGCGTGGGTCATCACACCCAGCCGGGCCTGTTCGCCCTCACTCTCCTGACGAACGGCCTGCAACGAAACACCATGACGGGAAAAGGCCTCTGCGACGGCGGCCAGCACTCCGGGCTCATCGTGCACGGTCATGGCGGCGTAGTAGCGCGACACCACATCACCGGGATCGGTGATGGCCCGTCCGGAGTAGCTGGACTCCCCCGGGCCGCGACCGTTGCGCACCCGGTTGCGGGCGGCGGTCACCAGATCGCCCAACACCGCCGAAGCGGTCGGCGCTCCACCAGCACCGGGCCCCATGAACATCAACCGGCCGGCATTGCGCGACTCGATGAAAATGGCGTTGTAGGCGCCCGGGATGGCGGCCAGCGGATGGGACAACGGCACCATCGTCGGATGCACCCCCACCGCGATCGAGCCGTCCTCGCCGAGGGTGCAGCGGGCCAACAACTTGACCACGCAGCCCATCTCTTCGGCCGCAGTGATGTCGGCCTTGCTGACTGAGGTGATGCCTTCGCGGACCACGTCGGCGAGTTGCACCCGGGAGTGGAAAGCCAGGCTGGCCAACAGCGCCGCTTTCGCCGCAGCGTCGTAGCCCTCGATATCGGCGGTGGGATCAGCTTCGGCGTACCCGAGGCGCTGCGCATCGCCCAGCGCTTCGGCGAAGTCGGCGCCCTCGGTATGCATCTTGTCGAGGATGTAGTTGGTGGTCCCGTTGACGATGCCCATCACCGCAGTGACCTCATCACCGACCAAGGACTCACGCAGGGGTCGCACGATCGGAATCGCGCCGGCAACCGCGGCCTCGTAGTAGACATCCACGCCAGCCTCCTCGGCGGCGGAATAGATGGTGGGGCCGTCCTCGGCCAGCAACGCCTTATTCGCGGTGACGACCGAAGCTCCGTGCCGGATCGCGGCCAGGATCAGACTGCGAGCAGGCTCGAGGCCACCCACGAGCTCGATCACCAGATCAATGTCGCCACGCGCGACCAGCGCGTCGGCATCGGTGGTCAGCAGCGCGGGGTCGATGCCGGGACGTTCCACGTCGGGGCGGCGCACCGCGATACCGACCAGTTCCAGCGGACGTCCCACGCGGGCCCGCAGATCGTCGGCCTGCTCGATCAACAGCCGAGCCACCTGTGAACCGACGACTCCACAGCCCAACAGCGCCACCTTCAGCGGCGTCGACTTGCCCATATCAGTCCTCTCCACCGAGCCCAGCGTCGAGGGCCAGGACATCGTCCAGGGTCTCACGGCGCAACACAGTGGTGACTCGTCCGTCGCGGACCGCGACCACCGGGGGCCGCGGGGTGTGATTGTAGTTGCTGGCCATGGATCGGCTGTACGCCCCGGCAGCCGGTACCGCCAGCAGATCGCCCACCCGCACGTCGTCGGGCAGGAACTCATCTCGAACCAGGATGTCCCCGCCTTCGCAGTGCAGACCCACCACGCGGGAAACCACCGGCTCGGCCTCAGAGGCCCGGTTCGCCAGGCTGGCCGAATACTCCGCGCCGTACAGCGCCGGGCGCACATTGTCGCTCATGCCGCCATCGGTCGACAGATAGCGCCGAGTCAGACCAGTACCGATATCGACCGGCTTGACCGTGCCCACGCGATAGATCGCCGTTCCGGCCGGGCCGACGATGGCGCGACCCGGCTCCAAGGACACTTCGGGAGTGTCGAGGCCGAAGCCGCGGCATTCGTGGTCCACGATCTCGCGAAGGTTGTCGGCGAGTTGCTGCGGCGAGGAAGGGTCGTCCTCTTTGATGTAGGCGATGCCGAAGCCGCCGCCGAGATCCAACTGCGGCAGATTCAGCCCCACTGCCTCTTTGAACTGCGCGAACAGCTTCAATGTGCGACGCGCTGCCACCTCGAAACCATGAGTATCGAAAATCTGGCTACCGATGTGGGAGTGAACTCCCAGCAACTCTAGGCGCGGCGAATGGTGACAGCGGAACAGCCCCACCAGCGCTTGCCCCGAAGCGATGGAGAAGCCGAACTTCTGATCTTCATGAGCGGTCGCGATGTACTCGTGAGTATGAGCCTCAACCCCGGTGGTGACGCGCACCATCACCTTGGCGGTGGTGCCGAGTTCGTCACACAGGCGCTCCAGCAGGGTGATCTCGTCGGAGGAGTCGACGATGATGCGACCCACGCCACTGGTCAGCGCGAGCCGTAACTCCGCCTCAGACTTGTTGTTGCCGTGATGGCCAATGCGGGCCGGATCGAAGCCCGCTCGCAATGCGAGAGTGAGTTCGCCCAGGGTGCAGACATCCAGGCTGAGTCCCTCCTCGGAAACCCAGCGCGCGACGGTGCCGCTGAGGAAGGCCTTTCCGGCGTAGTAAACGGTCCATCCGGCGAAGGCATCGCGCCAAGCGGCTGCCCGACCACGGAAGTCCTCCTCATCAAGGACATAGACCGGAGTCCCGACCTGTGCTACCAATTCGTCGGCGCGCACACCTCCGATCTGAAGCATGCCGTCGTCGCAGCGCCGAGCAGTCTTGCTCCACAACTTCGCCGGAAGCGCGTTCATATCAGCGGGCCGGGTCAACCACACCGGAGCAGGTGAGGTCACCTCGGCGTGAATCTCGCCGGCGACATGCATATGACTCATGACCGCAACTGTGCCAGAAGCAACAACCCGCGCGGCACCTCCCGCAGCGATGTGGACGCCGATCCGCACCCTCGCCGAAAGTCGATGCGCCTCACACCCGCTGGGTTTGATACAGTGCTCCACGGCCCAGATCGTGGGTTTGGCCCCCGTAGCTCAGGGGATAGAGCACCGCCCTCCGGAGGCGGGAGCGCAGGTTCGAATCCTGCCGGGGG
>DMIX01000037.1 GCA_003451975.1 Propionibacteriaceae bacterium | reverse complement strand
TTTGATGATGTCCTGCTCCAACCCAACGAGAGCGATGTGATCCCGTCGCAGGTCGACACCTCCACCCAGGTAAGTCGCCGGATTCGACTTCGAATTCCGCTGCTCAGCTCGGCGATGGACACCGTGACCGAATCGCGGATGGCGATAGCCATGGCCCGCGAGGGCGGCATGGGGATTCTGCACCGCAACATGAGCGCCGAGGACCAAGCCGCCAAGGTCGATCAGGTGAAACGCCTCGAAGCCGGCATGATCGATCAGCCGATCACTACCAGCGTCGAAGCCACCATCGGTGAGGTCGACGAGATGTGCGCCAAGTTCCGCATCTCCGGGGTGCCGGTGGTCGATGATCAACTCACCTTGGTCGGCATCGTGACCAACCGCGATATGCGCTTCGAGGACGATCCCCGCCGCCCGGTGGGCGAAGTCATGACCAAGATGCCGCTGGTTACCGGCTGGCCCGGCATCAGCAGCGAAGAGGCGCTGGCGTTGCTGGCCAAACACAAGATCGAGAAGTTGCCGCTGGTCGATGCCGACGGCAAGCTGCGGGGCCTGATTACGTTGAAGGACTACGTCAAGTCCGACAAGTATCCGCTGGCCAGCAAAGATCCCCAGGGACGGTTGCGGGTCGGTGCTGGGATCGGCTTCTTCGGCGATGCCTGGGACCGCGCCATGCAATTGGTGGACGCCGGCGTCGATGCGATCGTGGTCGACACCGCGCATGGCCACTCCCAAGGCGTGCTGGACATGATCCGACGGTTGAAGGCCGAGCCGAGCGCCTCAGAAGTCGACATCATCGGCGGCAACGTCGCCACCTATGTCGGAGCGAAGGCCCTGGTCGAAGCCGGTGTCGACGGCGTCAAGGTCGGTGTCGGTCCGGGCTCGATCTGCACCACCCGAGTGGTCGCCGGCGTGGGCGTCCCGCAGGTGACCGCCATCTGGGAGGCCGCCCAGGCCTGTCGTCCGGCTGGTGTGCCGGTGATCGGGGATGGCGGCCTGCAGTATTCCGGAGACATCGCCAAAGCGTTGGTGGCCGGAGCCGATGCCGTGATGCTCGGTTCGCTGCTGGCAGGCTGTGAGGAGAGCCCCGGCGAGTTGGTCTTCATCAACGGCAAGCAGTACAAGTCGTATCGCGGCATGGGCTCGCTGGGTGCCATGGCCAAGCGTGGACGCAGCGTCTCCTACTCCCGGGATCGTTACTTCCAAGCTGATGTCGAAGGCGATGACAAGTTGATTCCCGAGGGCATCGAGGGTCAAGTGGCCTATCGTGGCCCGTTGTCTGCGGTGGCCTACCAGCTCATCGGCGGGCTGCGGCAGTCGATGTTCTACACCGGAGCCTCAACCATCTCCGAGCTGCATCAGAAGGGCCGTTTCGTGCGGATCACCGCCGCCGGTCTGCGGGAATCCCACCCCCACGACATCCAGATGACCATCGAGGCTCCGAACTACTCGGCACAGAACTGAGGTATCCATGTCCATGATCGAGATCGGGCGTTCCAAACGTGCCCTTCCGGTGTTCGGCTTCGATGACATCGCCATCGTGCCGACGCGTCGCACCCGCGGCATCGAAGAGGTGAATCTCAGCTGGCGGATCGATGCGCTGACCTTCGAGTTCCCGTTCGTCGCGGCACCGGCCGATTCGGTGATGAGCCCGGCTACCGCGATTGCCATGGGCAAGCTCGGCGGCCTGGGGGTGCTGAACCTGGAGGGGCTGTGGACCCGCTATGAGGATCCCACCGAGCTGTTGACCGAGTTGGCGGCGATCGACGACTCGGTGACCGCCACCCGGCGCATGCAGCAGCTCTATGCCGAACCGATCAAGCCCGAGCTGATCACCGAGCGGATGCGTGAGATCCGTGAGGCCGGCGTCCCGGTGGCCGGGGCCTTGTCGCCGCAGACCTGCGCAGAGTACGCGACCGTGGTGGAGTCGGCCGGGGTGGACTTCTTCGTGATCCGTGGCACCACGGTGTCAGCCGAGCACGTGTCCACCGTGAGTGAGCCGCTGAACCTGAAGGAGTTCATCTACGAACTCGATGTCCCGGTGATCGTCGGCGGCTGCGCCACCTACCAGTCGGCGCTGCATCTGATGCGCACCGGCGCGGCCGGGGTGCTGGTGGGCTTCGGTGGTGGGGCCACCAAGCGCACCCGCAATGTTCTGGGTGTCGAGGTTCCGATGGCTTCGGCGCTGGCCGACGTCGCGGAGGCCCGCCGGGATTATCTGGACGAATCCGGTGGCCGCTACGTCCATGTGATCGCCGATGGTGCCCTGGGTAAGTCCGGGGATATCGCCAAGGCGATCGCCTGTGGTGCTGATGCGGTCATGGTCGGCTCGCCGCTGGCCCGCGCCGAGGAAGCTCCCGGCAGGGGCTACCACTGGGGTCCGGAGGCCTGGCATTCCACGCTGCCGCGGGGCGAGCGGGTGAAGTTCTCCACTGTGGGCAGCTTCGAGGAGATCATCCAGGGACCCTCCCATGTCGCCGATGGCACCATGAATCTGGTCGGCGCGCTGCGTCGGGCCATGGCCACGACCGGCTACACCGAGGTCAAAGAGTTCCAGCGCGTCGAGGTCGTCGTCCACCAGTGAGGTGAGCGGCAGCGCAGGCCCGCCGTCGGCGCGGCCTAGCTGACGCTGGAGACTGCGGCGAGCACGAAGATCATCACGTAGAACAGCAACGTGACTGCGGTCTCGATCCCGAAGGTGATCCCGAACGCTTTCCAATACCTGCTGCCGTCCTGACCCAGCTGATTCGCGCGTTGCGAGTGAATAGCGGCCGGGATCAACCCGAACAGTCCGAAGAAGATCGTCACCAAGATTGTCGCCGCGAGCGAAGGCACCGCCGTCGCGCCGTACCCGCCATAGGGCACCGGCGGCTGCGCGGCGTAGTACTGCTGCGGTGCCGGATATGGCTGCTGCGGTACCGAGTAGGACTGCGGCGGCGTCGGGTTGATGTATTGGGGCTCGGCGTAGCGGGCGTCCGGATACGGAGTGTCCGAGTATTGAGTGTCCGAGAACTGGGGGTTCTCGTACTGTGGATTCTGATACTGCGGGGCCCCATAGTCAGGATTCTGGCTACCAAAGCCCGAAGTGGTCGGCTCGTTGCCGTAGGGGGCACCGTAGCCATCAGGCATTCCACTGTGTCCGGTAGTCATCAACCCAACTCCTCACCCGGTACCTCGCAGCACACGGTTTGCGCCAATGCTCTCACACGCTGCTGGACAATCCCGACTCAGGCGAAAGTCAGCACTATGCCATCTGGGTAGGTTGGTGACCGTGGAGTTTGCCCTGGTCGCAGTCGTGGCCGCGTTGGCCGTAGCAGTCGTGACGCTGAGTGTCGCGCTGATTCGGTCACGACGCTCCCAAACCGCTGCCCTGGCCTCCCGTGCCGCCGCGCTGGAGGCCCACCAGAGTTCTGCCGAGCTCGCGGCAAAATCCGAACGGCTTCGCATCGTGCGAGAGATGCATGATGTGATCGCGCACTCCCTGGCGATCATGATCGCCCAGGCCGACGGCGGCTCCTTCGTCAGCTCCGACCCCGATGCCGCGCAGCGGGCCTTCACCACGATTGCCGAGACCGGACGCGGCGCCCTCACCGACACCCGACGCATCCTCGGCATTCTCAAGGACGACACCCCGGAGGCTCCGGCCCTCTCGCCGAGTCTGGACGCCGGGCTGGCCGAGTTGGTCGATCAGTACCGCCAGTCAGGCCTGACGATCTCGCTGATCCAGACCGGCGATCCGCAGCCGCTGCCTGCCGCGGCGCGCACTGCCCTGCATCGCATCGCCCAGGAGTCCTTGGCCAATGTGCTCAAGCACGCCGGCAGCGATGCCACCGTGGTGATCGCGCAGGCCTGGCAGGACGATCAGGTCGGTCTGACCGTCACCAGCGGCGGCGGACAACAGGCCACTGCCACCGATCCACTCACTGGCGAACCACTACCCGGTCGCGGCCTAGGAGTGATCGGCATGCAGGAACGCGCCGAGATTCTCGGCGGCAGCCTGCGGGCAGGCCCCACCGACTCCGGCTACCAAGTTCGGGCCCGTATCCCGTGGCGAATCGAGGAGGAATCGTGAACCTGCCGACCATCCGAGTGGTACTGGTCGACGATCAGCAGCTGGTCAGCGCCGGTTTGACCATGGTGATCGACTCCCAGACCGATATGGCCGTCGTGGGCCAAGCCACCGACGGCACGGCTGCGGTGCGACTCGTGAACTCGGTCGGCTGCGATGTTGTGCTCATGGATGTGCGCATGCCCGAGCTGGACGGCATCGAAGCGACGCGCCAGATTCTGGCCGCAGCGGACGCCACCGAGCGCACCCCGCCACGGATCGTCATGCTGACCACCTACGACCTAGACGAGTATCTGCTCACCGCCATCAGCGCGGGGGCATCGGGATTCCTGTTGGAGAACCCCCCGCCGCAGGACCTGCTGGCCGCCATCCGCACCGTCCACAGCGGCGATGCTGTCATCGCGCCATCAGCGACTCGGAGGCTGTTGGATCATGTGGCCAGCGGCGTGCCCGTGGTGACCGATCCACGCCTCGGCTGCCTCACCGAGCGCGAAACCGAGGTGCTCGGCCTCATCGCCCAAGGCCTGTCGAACGCCGAGATTTCAGCACAGCTCTATCTTTCGGAGACGACCGTCAAGACCCACGTTCGCCATCTACTGGCCAAACTGAGACTGCGTGATCGGGTGCAGGCGGTTGTCTTCGCCTACGAGTCGGGTTTGGCCCGCTCGCGAAGCACCCCGTGAGCGACACCGAGGCTTCAGGCCACTCGGGTCCCGGCACGCAGTGAGCGATACGGAACCCGCAGCCGACGCACCGCCACCCAGAAGAACACCGCGCCAAGCAACAGGTGGAAGGCCAAGCCGCCGGGCCAAACCGGTGTCTCAACATTGACCACCGGGCGCTGGACCGGGCTGACCTGCACCGGGACACCATTCTTGGTGGTCACCTGAGCGTTGCCCTGGTCATCGTAGGTGACCAGGTACCCGGGCTGTCCGTCGTAGTACTGCGAGCATTCGTCGATGCGCAGTTCGGGTGGATCACTCAAGCGCCGTACTTGATAGCGAAGGCTCGCCATCGGGTCGACGCCGCGTTGGTTATAGTCTGCCAGGTTCTGAGCAGCGCCCTCGGGCAGTGGAGCGGCATCGGAGACGATGATGAACGGGTTGGCCAACAGCAGCCACCAGATTTGGTCGGTGTAGGTGACTTGCCGCTCCTCTTCGAACCAGGTGCACTTCTCGACCGGCGCAGGGGGCGGATTGTCCTTGTCGGGGTTCTTCTCGAAGTAGTCATCGACCTGTCGGCCGTATTCCGCCACGACGTCCGGCGGCAACCCCCATACCTGAACCGGCTGCCTGACCATGACCAAAACAATGGACAGCGCGAACGCGACCAATGTGATGACAGTCAGGAAGACGACGCTGAGATAGGTCAGCATCGCCGAACCGGCTGGCCGGGAAATGACAGCCGACCACCCCAGGCCGATCGCGCACACCACAGCCACCTCGGTCAGCACGACTAGGAAGACGACCACGACCTGCGCCAGCGAGATGTCGCCCCAAGCCATCGACAAGGCGATGAATGGCACCGCGGCCACCAGAAACACGGTGGCTGTCAGCCAGGCTGCACTCAGCTTGCCCGCGGCGATCTCGACGGCACTCAACCGGGTTGCCTGCAACGTCGCCAAAGTTCCAGCACTGCGATCACCATTGATCGCGGTGGCGGTGAACGCTGGCGCGATCACCAACCCCATACCGAGCACCAGATACGTGATGGCCGCGAACACTGTCGGCCCGGCGCCGGCCACGACCGCACCGTCGTCGTAGCCAACCGAGTACATCGACCGGGCGGCGAGCATCACCAGCATCGTGATCGTGCCGAGAAGTACGACCCATCCCACCAACGCCCAGATCCAGCGCTTGGAGCGGATGCGCTGCTTGATCTCCAACTCGGTGACGGTGCGCAGCCCTGACCACGAGAGCTTCCAGGTGTTCATACCCGCTCCTCGTTCAACGACAGGTAGGTATCTTCCAGACGGCCGGACATCGGGGCCACCGTATGCAGAGATACCCCGGCCGCCACGGCAGCCCTGATGAGCTCAGTTGCCGATTCCACGCCGGCCAGCGGGACGGTGACTTCACTGCCGGAGCCGGATTCCCACGGGATGCCGGCTCCGGAGAGAAAGGCCCGCAGCTCGGTCGGCTCCAGGGCGTCCAGACGCCAGCCTCGTAGCGGCGGCGTCCCCGAGGGGTGGTCGGTGACGTCGACGGTTCGTCCTCGGGAGAGGAACACCGCTTCGTCGTAGAGCTCCTCGAGTTCGGCCAGCACGTGCGAAGACACCAGAATGGTCTTGCCGCCAGCAGCGAGGCTTCGAAGCAGTCCGCGCAGTTCGAGCCGCGAGCGCGGATCCAGGCCGGAGGCCGGCTCATCGAGCAGCAGCACTGCCGGATCGTGAACCAGAGCCCTGGCCAGGCCGAGCCGCTGCTTCTGGCCCCGGCTGAGTACCCGCGCTGGGCGGGTCGCGAAGTCGCTGAGGTGGACCAGTTCCAAGACTTCGGATACTCGGCCCGCGGTATCGGCCCAACTCACCCCATAGGCGTGGGCGAAGGTCGACAGGATCTCCACGCACGTCAGCGCATCCCAGGTACCGAAGACATCAGGCATCCACCCGACCCGTTCACGAACCTTCAGGTTCTCGGTGACCACGTCGAGACCGGCAACCGATGCCTGACCGGCGTCGGGGGCCAGCAGGCCCGATAGCATCAACAGCAGGGTGGTCTTGCCTGACCCGTTCGGGCCGATCAGGGCCGTCACAGCGCCCGCCGGTGCGGTGAAACTGATGTCGGCCACGGCCTGGACGTCGCCGAAGGATCGCCGCAGGTTCACTGCCTCGATGCCGGGGGCTGTTGGCAGACCGGAGTAGGAGAACTCTTCGCTCAGCAGGTCGCTCATGATGTCAGGGTAGGCGGCGCTGCGGCGGGCCCGCGTCCTCCGGTACGGCGACCGCCATCATCCCTGAGGACGACTCATTCCCAGAACCGAATGCGGGCCCCGACCAGGAAAGGTCGAGGCCCGCAGGGGCTCACAGCTCAACTCAGTGCGTGTGACCGGCTTCGTCGTCCTCAGCGGGCTTCTCGACCACCGCAGTCTCGGTGGTGAGCAGCAGCGACGCGATGGAGGCCGCGTTGGCCAGCGCCGAACGGGTCACCTTGACCGGGTCGATAACACCCTGAGCAATCAGGTCGCCATACTCGCCGGTGGCACCGTTGTAGCCCTGACCGGGCTCCAGCTCAGCGACCTTGGACACGACCACCAGACCGGCCTCGCCACCGTTCTCGGCGATCCAGCGCAGCGGCTCCCCGACGGCCTTGGCCACGATGGCCACACCGGTCTTCTCGTCGCCGACCAACCCGAGGCCGTCGGCGAGCTTGCGGGAGGCGTGCACCAGGGCGGAACCACCACCGGCGACGATGCCTTCCTCGATCGCAGCGCGGGTCGCGGAGACGGCATCTTCGATGCGGTGCTTCTTCTCCTTGACCTCGACCTCGGTCGCGGCACCGACCTGGATCACGCACACGCCGCCGGCGAGCTTGGCGACTCGCTCCTGCAGCTTCTCACGATCCCAGTCCGAATCGGTGCGCTCGATCTCGGCGCGAAGCTGGGTGACCCGTCCGGCCACAGCTTCACTGGCACCGACACCCTCGACGATGGTGGTGTTGTCTTTGGTGATGACCACCCGGGCCGCCCGGCCCAGCGAGTCCAGACCGATCTGGTCCAGCTTCAGGCCGACCTCGGGAGCGACCACAGTGCCACCGGTGAGGATCGCGATGTCCTCCAGCATGGCCTTGCGGCGATCGCCGAAGCCCGGAGCCTTCACGGCCGCAACGTGCAGAGTGCCGCGGATCTTGTTGACGACGAGCGTCGCGAGGGCTTCCCCCTCGATGTCCTCGGCGATGATCAGCATCGGCCGGCCGATCTTGGCGATCTGTTCGAGAACCGGCAGCAGGTCTTTCATTCCGCTGATCTTCTTATCATGGATGAGGATATAGCAATCTTCCAGTTCCGTGACCATCTTCTCAGCATTGGTCACGAAATAGGGAGAGATGTAACCGCGGTCG
>DMIX01000013.1 GCA_003451975.1 Propionibacteriaceae bacterium | reverse complement strand
TGGTGGCGGTCTGCGCCATCGACAACCTCACCAAGGGCACCGCCGGTGGCGCGGTGCAGTCCATGAACCTCGCCCTGGGTCTGCCTGAGACGCTCGGCCTTCCTCTGATCGGAGTCGCACCGTGAGTGTCACAGCAGCAAAGGGATTCACCGCCGCCGGCGTGGTCGCCGGAATCAAGGCTTCCGGCAAAGCTGACCTGGCGCTGGTGGTGAACACCGGCCCGAGGGCACATGCGGCTGGCGTGTTCACCAGCAACAAGTTCACTGCCGCGCCGGTGGTGTGGTCGAAAAAGGCCCTTGCCGATGGACGCCTAGCCGCCGTGGTGCTCAACTCCGGTGGCGCGAACGCCTGCACCGGAGGCGCCGGCTACGCCGATACCGTCCAGACGGCCGAATGGGTCGGCGCGGAGGTGGGTTGCGACACCACCGATGTGGCGGTTTGCTCCACCGGGCTGATCGGCGTCCGACTGCCGATGGACGCGGTGTTGAACGGCATCCAACTGGCTGCCCAGGATCAATCCACCGCCGGTGGGCCGGCTGCCGCCGAGGCGATCATGACCACTGACACCGTGGCCAAGGAGTCGATCCACACCTCCCCGGCCGGATGGACGATCGGCGGAATGGCCAAAGGAGCAGGCATGCTCGCGCCGGCCCTGGCCACGATGCTGGTGGTGATCACTACCGACGCCGATCTCACCTCGGCCGGGCTGGACGCAGCACTGCGCACGGCCACCGAGGCGACCTTCGATCGCACCGATTCCGATGGCTGCATGTCGACCAATGACACCGTGCTTCTGCTGGCCTCTGGCGCCGCCAAGATTCAGCCCGACATCGATCAGTTCACCGAAGCGCTGACTGGGGTCTGCGCCGACTTGGCCAAACAACTGCTGGCTGATGCCGAGGGATCGGCCCACGACATCGAAGTCAACGTGGTGGGAGCCGCGACCGAGGCCGATGCACTGGCGGTAGCCCGCGCGATTGCGCGCAGCAATCTGTTCAAATGCGCCATCTTCGGCAACGATCCGAACTGGGGGCGGGTCTTGGCCTCGGCGGGCACTGTCGATGCCGCCTTCGACCCCGAACATGTCGATGTCGCCTTCAATGGCGTGACTGTCTTCGAGGACGGCCAGTTGGGCATCGACCGTAGCGCTGTGGACCTGTCGGCTCGTCAGGTGCTGGTCGAACTCAATCTGCACGCCGGCCAGGCAGCAGCCTCCATCTGGACCAACGATCTGACCTACGACTACGTCAAAGAGAACGCGGAGTACTCCTCATGACCGAAGCTGCCGACAAGGCTGCCATCCTGATCGAAGCGCTGCCCTGGCTGGAGCGCTACGTCGGGAAGATCATCGTGATCAAGTACGGCGGCAACGCCATGGTCGACGACGAGCTCAAGGCCGCGTTCGCCCGTGACATCGTCTTCCTGCGTACCGTCGGGGTGCATCCGGTCGTCGTTCACGGCGGCGGTCCGCAGATCTCGGCGATGCTGGCGCGGTTGGGCATTGAGAGCGAGTTCCGCGGCGGGCTGCGGGTCACCACCCCCGAGGCCATGGACGTGGTGCGGATGGTCCTCATGGGTCAGGTGAATCGCGAACTGGTCGGCCTGATCAACGCCCACGGACCGCTGGCGGTTGGGCTTTCCGGCGAGGACGCCGGTCTGTTCACCGCCGAACGGCGCGGCGCGATGATCGACGGTGAGGAGGTTGATCTCGGCTTGGTCGGAGAAGTCTCTGAGGTGCGTCCGGAGAATGTGCTCGGCCTGATTAAAGCGGGACGCATTCCGGTGATCGCGACCGTTGCCCCCGATGAGGATGGCCAGGTTCACAATGTGAACGCCGACACCGCCGCCGGCGCGTTGGCCGCGGCACTTCACGCCGAGCGGCTACTGATGCTCACCGACGTGGCAGGCCTGTACCGGAATTGGCCGAATTCCGACGAGATCATCCGGCAGATCGCCGTGGATGACCTTGCCGCCATGCTGCCCACGCTGGCTTCGGGGATGATCCCGAAGATGGAAGCCTGCGTGAACGCGGTCCTCGACGGAGTACCCAAGGCCACCGTCATCGACGGACGGTTGCCCCACTCGCTGCTGCTGGAGATCTTCACCGACGAGGGCAACGGCACCATGGTGCTGGGCCACTCTGCGATCGGGGAGTTGATCTGATGGGCGTGCCCGTCGCCGTCGGCAATCAGGCCGAAGTGATCGACCGCTACACCGGCTCGGTGATGAACACCTTCGGACCGCCCTCGCGGGTCTTCGTTCGCGGTGAGGGCGCCTACCTGTGGGATGTCGACGGCAAGCGCTTCCTCGACCTGCTGGCAGGCATCGCCGTTAATGCCTTGGGCCATGCCCATCCGCAGGTCTTGGGAGCGATCTCGGCACAGCTGTCGACGCTGGGGCATGTGTCGAACTTCTTCGCCACTCCTACCCAGATCGCACTCGCCGAGAAACTGGGCGCTCTGGTCACCGTCAATGCCCCTCGAACCCCGGCTCGGGTGTTCTTCGCCAACTCCGGCACCGAGGCCAACGAGGCGGGTTTCAAGATCACCCGCATGACCGGGCGCACCAAGCTCATCGCGATGGAGGGCTCTTTCCACGGACGAAGCCTGGGTGCGCTGGCACTGACCTCGAACCCGAAATATCGCGAGCCGTTCGAGCCGTTGCCCGGTGATGTGACCTTCGTTCCCTACGGCGATGTCGAGGCACTCGCCGCGGCACTCGATGACACCACGGCGGCGGTGATCATCGAACCGATCCAAGGCGAAAACGGCGTCATCGAGCCGCCTGACGGCTTCCTGGCTGCCGCCCGCACTCTCACTGTCGACCACGGGGCACTGCTGTGGCTCGACGAGGTGCAGACCGGCATCGGGCGTTGTGGCGATTGGCTGGCCAGCACGGCCTCCGGCGTGACCGCCGACATCGTCACCTTCGCCAAAGGGCTGGGCAATGGTTTCCCGATCGGTGCCTGTGTGGCTACCGGCGCCGCAGCCACCCTGCTGGGCCCGGGCAGCCACGGCACGACTTTCGGCGGTAACCCGGTAGCAGCTGCGGCAGGTCTGGCGGTGCTGGGAATCATCGAACGCGACAACCTGCTGGATCACGTTCGCGCCACCGGTGACCGTTTGGCGGCCAGCATCATGGCGCTGAACCACCCCGGCATCGATCAGGTGCGCGGACGGGGGCTACTGCGCGGCCTCGTGCTCACCGAGCCCCATGCTCCCGCGATCGTGAAGGCTGCCCTGGACGCAGGGTTCGTGATCAACGCCCCACGGCCCACGGTGATCCGGTTGGCACCCCCACTGATCATCACCGACGCCCAGTTGGACGATTTCGTGGCGGCCTTGCCGTCGCTCTTGGAGGCGCGATGACCGACACCGTGAAAGCACCGCCGACCAAGAGTGCCCGCCACTCTCAGATCGCGACCTTGATCGAGCGGGAGACCATCGGCTCCCAGACCGAACTTGCGGTGCGCCTGGCCGACTCCGGAATTGCCGTCTCTCAAGGCACCTTGAGCAAGGACCTGGTCGAACTCGGCGCTGTGCGGGTGCGGACGGCCACCGGTGAGTTCGCCTACGCGCTGCTCGCCGGCGAGCACGTCACCGGCAGCCCCGCCGCCACTGCCCGGCTCACCCGGCTGTGTGGCGAATTGCTGCTTTCAGCGGAGGGCTCGGCGAACCTCGCGGTGCTCCACACCCCGCCGGGTGCGGCCCAGTTCTTCGCCTCGGCCATCGACAAGGTCGGCTGGACCTCGATCTTGGGTACGCTCGCCGGGGATGACACCGTGGTGGTGATAGCCCGCGACGCCGATGGGGGAGCGAGCTTGGCCGAAACCCTGTTGAGTCTGCCCGCGAACAAAGCAATGGAGGAAGACCAGCGATGAGTGACGCCACCGATTCCGGCCGGCTGTGGGGCGGGCGTTTCGCCGGCGGACCGGCCGAGGCCATGTTCGCGCTGAGCAAGTCCACCCAATTCGATTGGCGCCTGGCAGGCCACGACCTGGCGGGGTCCAAGGCCCACGCCACCGCGCTGCACGCCGCTGGGCTGCTGACCGATGACGAGTACACCGCAATGACCGCCGGTCTGGAACGGCTGTTGGCCAAGGTCACCTCCGGAGAGGTTCAGCCAGCCGACACCGACGAGGACGTTCATGGCGCCCTGGAGCGTCTTCTGATCGCCGAAGTGGGTGCCGACTTGGGCGGACGGCTCCGCGCCGGACGGTCGCGGAACGACCAGATCGCCACGCTGATCCGGGCCTACCTGCGCGATGCCAACACAGTCCTGGATGCCGATCTGAGGGCGTTGATCTCAGCATTGGCCGATCAGGCTGAGGCCAACCTGGGCGCGATCATGCCGGGACGTACTCATTTGCAGTCCGCCCAGCCGGTACTGCTCAGCCATCACCTGCTCGCTCATGCCTGGCCGTTGGTGCGCGATCGACAGCGTTTGGCGGATTTGGACGCCAGGCTGGCCGTCAGCCCCTACGGCTCCGGCGCGCTCGCCGGCACCTCCTTGGGGCTCGACCCCGAGCTGGTCGCTCAGGAGTTGGGCTTCGCGTCCTCGGTGCCCAACAGCATCGACGGCACCGCAGCTCGTGATCTGGTCGCTGAGGAGGCCTATGTACTGGCCCAGATCGGCGTCGACCTGTCTCGGCTCAGCGAGGACGTCATCTTGTGGTGTACCGCTGAGTTCGGCTTCGCCACTCTTGATGATGCCTGGTCGACCGGCTCCTCGATCATGCCGCAGAAGAAGAACCCCGATGTCGCTGAACTTGCCCGCGGCAAGGCCGGACGCCTCATCGGCAATCTCAGCGGCCTGCTGGCCACCTGCAAGGGCCTGCCGCTGGCGTACAACCGTGACCTGCAAGAAGACAAGGAACCGATTTTCGACGGCTTGGATCAACTCCGCGTGCTGCTGCCTGCGGTGACCGGGATGATTTCGACGCTGCGGTTCCACCATCCCCGCATGGTTGAGCTTGCCCCCAGAGGATTCTCGCTGGCCACCGATGTCGCCGACTGGCTGGTGCGTCGGCGGGTGCCCTTCGCGAAGGCCCACGAGATTGCCGGCGCCTGCGTTAGGTACTGCGAAAGCCACGGCCAGGAGTTGGTCGAGCTGACGCCTGAGCAGCTTGCCGAGATCTCGCCCGAACTGTCCTCTGAGGTGCTTGGCGTGCTGACGGTCGAGGGCTCGGTCGCCTCCCGGAACGGACGCGGTGGCACTGCACCGATCCAGGTGAGCCGACAGTTGGCCGAACTGCGAACCACCCTGGAATCGTGAGTCTTGTCGTCGAGTTCCTGCCACTGGAGGCGGACACCGCTGCGGTGATCGTGGGCTGGGTCCACTCTGCGGAGGAACTGGCTCTGGTAGCCGGCCCTACGCTGAGTTGGCCACTGACCACCGCGCAGTTGCTGGCCACCATCGATGGCGCACAGCGAGAGGCTCGGGTTCTGGTCCTCGATGGTGTGCCGGTCGGATTCGGCACGCTTCGCCGCCACGACGGCAGCGTGCGGCTCGGCTGGATCCTGGTAGATCCCGGCCGCCGTGGCGAGGGTTGGGGGAGGAGGCTGCTGGAGCAACTCATCGTCGAGGCCGACCACCTCTATGGTCCGCTGCGCCTCACCTTGGGGGTGTTCGCCCACAACCAGCCCGCGGTGCAGCTTTACCGCAGCCTTGGGTTCAGCGAAGAACCGCCGGTTCCCATCGATTTCGCCGACTACCCCTGGCAGAAGATCGAGATGGAACGGGTTATCACCGATCAGCCTTGATCCTCCAGCAGCACCCAGCGTCCGGTGCTGCGACGAAAGACACGCAGGTCTTTCCAGTCGGCGACGTTCCCCACTGCTGCCGCCAAGGCCTTGCCGATCTGCCAGGCCTCGGCGTCCTCGTTGAGGTCGTTGGACGACTTCACCACAAAGCGGACGGTGACCCGGGGCAAGCCGGTGCGAGCCAGAGCGGCGACATCGACGAAGGCGTCTTCCACCGGGCACAGCGTGGCCACTGCGGTGCGGGCGGCGTTCAGGACGGCCTCTGGGGGGACTCCACTGCGACTGCGCTGAATGGCCACACCGGCGCGAAAGGAAGGCATGACCGCAACCTAGTCCGGGTCACCGACAGTGGGTTGTGCGAGTCCAACAAGCCCAGCTACTAGGCTTAGCCGTCGTGAATGCCTTACTGGATGAACTGACCTGGCGCGGGTTCATAGCCCACAGCACCGACCTGGACGCACTGAGCGCGGCCCTCGACGACGGACAGTTGAAGTCCTATGTGGGCTTCGATCCCACTGCGCCGAGCATCCACATGGGAAACCTTGTGCAACTGATGCTGGCGCGGCGCCTGCAGGCCCACGGCCATCGTCCGTTCTTGTTGGTGGGGGGTTCGACCGGTCTGATCGGTGATCCCAAGCAGTCCAGCGAGCGCAATCTGAACCCGAAGGACGTGGTCCATGAGTGGGTGGAGCGGATCCGCGGCCAGGTGAGCAAGTTCGTCGATTTCGACGGTCCCGCTGCGGCCACCGTGGTGAACAACTACGACTGGACCGCCGAGCTGAGCACTCTGGACTTCCTTCGCGACATCGGCAAGCACTTCAGCATCAATCGGATGCTGGATCGCGAGGTCGTGAAGGCCCGGCTGGAGACCGGCATCTCTTACACAGAGTTCTCCTACATGCTGCTGCAATCCCTGGACTTCCTCGAGCTCTACCGCCGCTACGGCGTCACCATGCAGACCGGTGGCTCCGACCAGTGGGGCAACCTCACCTCTGGAGTTGAACTGATCCGACGCTCGGACGGAGGCAAGGCCCACGCGCTGGCCACGCCATTGCTGACCAAAGCTGACGGAACCAAGTTCGGCAAGACCGAGACCGGGACAGTCTGGCTGGATCCGGCGATGACCAGCCCCTATGCCTTCCACCAGTTCTTCTTGAACGCCGAGGACGCCATGGTGGGCACTTACCTGAAGATCTTCTCCGAGCGGGGACGGGAGGACATCGAGGAGCTGATCCGTCAGACGAGCGAGGCCCCCCACCTGCGTGCTGCGCAACGGGCGCTCGCAGACGACATCACCGACCTGGTGCATTCCCGCGCCGAACGTGAGGCCGCGACGAGCGCTGCGGCAGCGATTTTCGGCAGGGGCGAGCTGCAGGACCTGGATTCAGCGACTTTGGCTGCGGTCTGCCAGGAATTGGGCGGTGCACAAATGACCACCGGATCCGATTTGCCGAGCATCATTGACGTCATGACGGCGGCCGCAGTGGTGCCGAGCAAGTCCGCAGCACGACGTGCTGTGGACGAGGGAGGGGCCTACCTGAACAACGTGAGGGTCACCGATGCGGAGCAGACCCTGGCTGATTCCGACCTCTTGGCTGGAAAATTCGCGATTGTGCGTCGCGGCCGCAAGACCGTTGGCGCCGTCGAAATCGTGCGTTAGCCCTAGTCAGGGCGCGACACGCCCGGGCGTTTCGCCGATTTGACCCACATGGGTCGACCGCGTAACGTTCTCCAAGCGCCCCGGTGAGACGGACGGGCCAGAGAAGATCTGGACTGGACGAATCGAGGCGCCGAACCCAACCAAGACAACCCTGGATCAGGGTGTTTTCGAGTGCGAGAACACGAGGTCCAAGGCCTAGTCACGGCCAAGTTCGGGTCCAAACCCCGGTTTGACAAGCGGATGAGGACCTACTAAAGTAAGTCGAGTTGCCCCAAGCGGCGGTGAGAGCCAAAGCGAGGAGCGCACCCGAAACTTGAGAACTCAACAGCGTGCTTAAAAGTCAATGCACAATAATGCACTCTTCGGAGTGCGAACAAAACCCCGTATCGGGGTGTGCGAAGCGCAAGCAGAAACACATCACGAAACGGATTCCTTTGATTATTGATACAGACCAGCAATGGTCTGCGTCAGAATCAAACTTAAGTTGACGGTAACGGGCGTAAGCCCACACCGAAATTTTTCAACGGAGAGTTTGATCCTGG
>DMIX01000108.1 GCA_003451975.1 Propionibacteriaceae bacterium | reverse complement strand
GCACCAGGGTTATCGCCGAATAGACCAGATGCTCACCAATGCGCACCCAGATTCCGTCCGGCCCCACCCAGTTGGCGGGGTCGCCGAGCCACTGCCACAGGAACGTCATGTCACGCTCCTGGGACGCAGCCAGGGGGTGAGCCACCGGCTGAACAGACCGATCAGCGAGTCGAATACCAATGCCAGGATCAGGCAGGCGATGATGCCCACGACGATGGGATCGATGAAGTTTCGCTGAAAGCCGTCGGTGAACAGTGAGCCCAACTGCGGGATTCCCAGCAGGGCGGCCACCGAGACGATGGACACATTGCTCACCGCCGCCACTCGCAGGCCTGCCGCGATCACCGGCACCGCCAGCGGCAATTCGACGGTGAAGAATCGCCGCGGCGTCCCGATCCCCATTGCCGTCGCCGCGTCCAGCGCCTGGGCCGGCACCGCGTCGAGCCCGTCGGCGACAGTGCGCACCAGCAGCGCCACGGTGTAGATCGACAAGGCGACCACCACATTGAGCGGGTCCAGAATGCCGGTCCCCAGTACCAGCGGCATCACGATGAACATCGCCAGCGACGGAATCGTGTACAGCAGACCGGTTCCCACCACCAGTGGGGTTCGCAGCCAATGCTGCTGGTGGGCCAGCCAACCCACCGGGATCGCCAGCAGCAGCCCGATCAGCAGCGGCACCGCGGCGAGCACAGCATGGCTAGCCAGCAGCCCGCCGATGTCCTCGACATGGTTCAGCGCCCAGGTCATCGCGGGAGCCGTTCGGCTTCGGCCAGGACCTGCTGGGCACTCACCGTGCCCACCAGGTGTCCGTCAGCGTCAACGACGACACCGCGCTTACTGGGTGCTGACAGCGCGGCGTCCAAGGCGGCGCGTAGCGATCCGCCCTGAACGGCCAGCGTGCCGCCGAGGCGAAGGTCCTGGTCCTGCACTACACCGGAGCGTTCGGCCATCTCCAACCAACCCAGCGGACGCTGGTCGGAATCCACCACCAGCAGCCAGGCCGCACTGCCTGCCACGGCACGGGCTTGCTCCAGCGACGCGCCGACTTCGATGGAGGGCTCCGGTGTGGTCCTGATCGTGATTCCGCTGTCGAAACCCAGCGCCCGGAATCCTCGATCGCGTCCCACGAAGTCGGCCACGAAGGCATCGGCCGGGTGCCGTAGCAGCCCTGCCGGGGTGTCGAATTGGGCCACCGTGCCACCGACGCGCATCACGGCCACCTGGTCGGCGAGCTTGATCGCCTCGTCGATGTCATGGGTGACGAACACGATGGTCTTGCCCAGTTCCGATTGCAGCCGCAGGAACTCGTCCTGCAACTGCTCACGAACGATCGGGTCCACCGCGCTGAAGGGTTCATCCATCAGCATCACCGGCGGATCGGCGGCTAGGGCGCGGGCCACCCCGACACGCTGCTGTTGGCCGCCGGAGAGTTGGTTGGGGTAACGACGCGCCAGGTGATGGTCCAACCCGACCCGCTCCATCAGTTCGGCGGTCCGGCTCGCGATCTGCTGTCGGGACCAGCCCAGCAGCCGCGGCACCGTGGCGATGTTGTCGGCCACCGTCCGGTGTGGGAACAATCCGCCACTTTGGATCACATAACCGATGCCTCGTCGGAGTTGGGCCGCCCCTAACTCCGCGACATCACGCCCGTCGATCTGCACCATTCCGGTCGACGGTTCGATCATCCGATTGATCATGCGCAGCGAGGTGGTCTTGCCGCAGCCGGAGGGTCCGACCAGCACGGTGATGCGTCCGGTGGGCGCGGTCAAGGTCAATCCGTTGATCGCCTGAGTGCCATTGGGGTAGGTCTTGGTCACGTCGGTGAAGCGGATCATGCAGTCGTCCCTCCCAAAGGTGGTCCGTTGTCAATCAAAGCTCAGCCTGGCTGCAGCCCGGTGAACTGGAGCCGATAACGACGCCCACACCGCTGTGGAGAACCAGTACCTGTGAAGGATCACTCGAAGCGTCGGCCCCGAGTAAGGCCTCCAACCCTACGACTCACAACGCTCGCACGCACAGCACACCCACGCCGCCGGTGAAGGTAACGCCGGGGACTTCGAAGGTGCGGGTCACCTCGCTGAAGCCGAATTCGCGGTGCAACTGCAAGGACGCCTCGTTCTGCGCCGAAGCGAAATACCAGGCGCGATCGGCGCGCGTGCTCAACCAATCCAGGCGGGCCTGCACCAGGTGCCGACCCACTCCGCGACGGCGGGAATCGGGTTCGACGATCACCCCGGTGAGGTACCAGCCATCCTTCACATTGTGCGCCAGGTGTCGGTCAAAGTGCTGCCAGCCCGCACAGGCATGGCCGACCACCGTGCCGTCGATCTCAGCCACCACCAGCAGCCGCTCGGGGTCGGCTTGGTCTACGGCCAACCTGCTGTACCACAGGTCCTGGTCGCCGCCGTTTCGGCGGCAGGCCAAGTCGGCGCAGCGGGTCAGATCGGACTCCCCGGCCACTCGGACCGCGACCTCGGCTGCCGTACCGCGCGCGTGCGGATCGAAGCGGGCGAACATCGTCATGTGAGGCTGCGCAGGTCCTTTCGCAACTCCATCGGCAAGGCGAAGGTCAGGTTTTCTTCGGTCAAGCGTTCTTCCACAGCCGGTGGGTAGCCCTGCTCCTGCAAGAAGTCCAGCACTCCGTCGACCAGCACCTCCGGCACCGATGCGCCCGAGGTTACCCCCACGGTATTGGCATCGATAAGCCAGGTCGGATCGATCTCGCGGGCATTGTCCACGCGATGGGCGGCCTTTGCGCCCGCGGCGAGCGCCACTTCGACCAGGCGCATCGAGTTCGAGGAGTTTCGTGATCCGACCACGATCACCAGATCCGATCCGGCAGCGATCTGTTTGACCGCCTGCTGCCGGTTCTGGGTGGCGTAACAGATGTCATCGCTGGGCGGGTCGATGAGGTCGGGGAAACGTCCGCGCATCCGGGAGACCGTCTCGCTGGTCTCGTCCACGCTCAGCGTGGTCTGGGTCAGCCAGGCGACCTTGCTCGGGTCGGCGACATCGACAGCGTCCACATCGTCGGGGTGTTCGATCAGGGTGATGTTGGCGGGGGCCTCGCCGGTCGTGCCTTCCACCTCTTCATGCCCGGCGTGCCCGATCAGCATGATCTGTAGGCCCTGATCGGCGAAGCGCTGCACTTCGCGGTGCACCTTGGTCACCAGCGGGCAGGTGGCGTCGATGGTCTTCAGACCGCGCGCCGCCGCTTCGTCACGTACTGCCGGTGACACGCCGTGGGCGGAGAACACCACCGTCGAGCCGGTCGGCACTTCGCTGAGTTCGTCGACGAAGATCGCGCCGCGGGCTTCCAGGTCCTCCACGACGTGCCGGTTGTGCACGATCTGCTTGCGGACGTAGACCGGCGGCCCGTAGGTCTGGAGCGCCTTCTCGACGGTGACCACGGCACGGTCCACTCCGGCGCAGTAGCCGCGCGGCGCAGCGACCACGACTCGTTTGTTTGGCATTGCCCCAGTTTAGGTGCCGCCTCACCCACCCCGACGACTGCGACTGGCACCACCCGGTTCGGGGAATGATCACCACTAGCAATTTCGCTGGTGCCAGCGCGCCCGCCCCGTCACCGGCCCGTGGAGATGCGCGCTTCCCCCGTTCCGGCCGGTTGAGGAGCGAACGAAGTGAGCGTCTCGAAACCCCCGACACAAGTCCACAAACCACCTCACGGGGTTTCGAGACGGCCCTCCGGGCCTCCTCAACCAGCCGAGATGGGAGCGCGCAGGTTTCGAGACGGACGCAGCGCGTCCTCCTCAACCAGCCGAAGTGAAGAAGCAACAGGTGTCGAGACGGACGCAGCGCGTCCTCCTCGACCAGCCGAGAGGATGATGGGCGGAGTTGGGGGCGGCGAGTGCAGGGCGGTGTGGGTGGGGCCCGATAATCTGCAGTCATGGCCCTGAGTAGTTCTCCTGAGAAGCCGCAGCCGCTGCGCACTGTAGTTTTCGCCACCCGCGACTGGGTGGAGCGATTGGGGGCGGTCTGGGTTGAGGGCCAGCTGATCGAAATCAAGCGGCGAACCGGCGCCACCCAGTTCCTCACGCTGCGCGACACCGTCGAAGAAGTCTCGGTGTCGATCTCGACATCACAGGCCGTGCTGGACGCAGCAGGACCGATCACCGAGGGCACCGTGGTGGCTGCTTGGATCAAACCGACCCTGTGGACCAAGTCGGGTTCATTGAGCTTCCAATGCCGCGAGTTGCGTCCCTCCGGAGAAGGACGCCTGCTTGCCGCGATCGAACAGCGCAAGCGGATGCTGCAAGCCGAAGGCCTGTTCGACTCGGCGCTGAAGAAGCGGCTACCGTTCCTGCCGCGCCGGATCGGCCTGATCACCGGAGCCGACAGCGCCGCCGAACGCGACGTGATCGAGAACATTGCCCGGCGGTGGCCGGCGGCAGTCATCGACGTCGAGCACACCTTGGTACAAGGGCCGCAGGCCGCAGGCCAAGTGATCGAGGCCGTGAAAGCTCTCGATGGCCGCCCCGAGGTCGACGTGATCATCATCGCCCGCGGGGGCGGGTCGCTGGAAGATCTGCTGCCGTTCAGCGAGGAGGCGCTGGTGCGCGCCGTGCATGCCTGCCGCACCCCGGTGGTCAGCGCTATCGGCCACGAGACCGACACCCCGATTCTGGATCTGGTCGCCGATCTGCGAGCGTCGACTCCCACCGACGCCGCCAAACGAGTGGTGCCCGACGCAGCTGCTGAGACCGAAGGCCTCACCGGTGCGACCCGGCGGCTTCGCCAGGCGCTGGCTACGACCGTGGCGAATGAGCAGCGCCGTTTGGACGATCTGCGCAACCGCCCGGTGCTGCAGAACCCGACCGCAGCCCTAGTCGGCCACGTCGAACGGTTGAGCACCGCCCGGGAACGACTGCAGCGCGCTATCGGCGTCCAACTGCGCGAGGAGCAGACGTCACTGTCCCACGCCTTAATTCGGGTTCGGGCGCTGTCGCCGCAGGCCACTCTGCAGCGCGGCTACGCCATCCTGAGCGATTCCAAAGGCAACACCGTCGACCGCACGTCGACGACAGCCAAGGGTCGCAAGATCACTGCACAACTGGCCGACGGCCGCCTCGGTCTGACCGTGGCATCGATCGAGAAGAAGGACGACGAATGAGCACAAAGAGCGAGACACCCAGCTATGAGGAGGCCCGCGACGAGTTGGTCGAGATCGTCCGCAAACTCGAATCGGGATCAGTGCCGCTGAGCGAATCGATGGCGCTGTGGGAGCGCGGCGAAGCACTGGCCACCATTTGCCAAACCTGGTTGGACGGTGCGAAGGCAAAGATCGACGCCGCCCGCGACAAAGCCGACTGATCGGACATTCCACCGCGGCGCCACCATCGGGACGCAGCGCACCCGGCCTGATCTGCGCCATCGGACGCGCCTCGTCGCCGGCCAACCGACGCCCATCGCTAGGCTGCAACTATGCCCATGCTGATCTTGACTGTCGTCGGGGACGATCGTGCCGGCCTGGTCGCCGCGCTGGCCGAGGTTGTGAGCGCCCACGGCGGCAACTGGGAGCGAAGCGAGTTGGCCGAGTTGGCCGGCACCTTCGCCGGAATCGTCGAAGTGTCGGTACCTGCCGCCGCCGCTGCAGCTCTGACCGCCGCCCTGAAC
>DMIX01000189.1 GCA_003451975.1 Propionibacteriaceae bacterium | reverse complement strand
CTCACCCAATACCGGCATGTCATCGCGGAGTCCCAGTGCCCCGGAGGCGAGGAATCGATCCTCCTCAGTAGTCGCTGGAACAATGCGATCAACGATGGTCGCGGGAAAAGAGACTGCCTGGCTGATCCAGCCAAGCAGAGCCTCTTTGTCCGGCCACGATGAAGCCTCAATAAACCCGGTGATCACTGCGGCCAAGGCGGGACCGTTGCCAGCCATGTTGTCGCAGGACACGACGTCGATGGGAGCACCGCTGGTGTGGAAGCGCGCTCGCAAGCCCGCGCTGAGTTGGCCGAGAACGGTCATCGCCGGACCATCGGCCACAGCCGTCGCCGCGAGGTCATCCGCGATGGGCACCGCGTCCGTATTCAGAAGCCCTGTTTCAAGACTGCGGTAGTAGCCCTTCTCGGTGACGGTCAGAGTCACCGTGCCGAGTTGGGGCGAGGTGAGTAGCTCTCGCACCCTGGCTGCATCCTCGTTCAGGTGGAGGGCCTCGGTAATGGCGCCCACCACGCGGGTTCGCAGCTCACCGGGCGTGCGGTCGGTAACCGAGTAGAGACAGTCCTGCGCGCGCATACCCTCGACGGCGCGAGCTGAGAACGGTTCGACGTCCACGATTCCCCAGCGTTCGCCGGCAACGGCATTCGCGGCTTCGGTGTACACCGCCTGGTGTGCGCGGTGGAAGGCGCCCAGACCGAAGTGCAGGATTCGCGGTTCAAGTAGCCGGGGATCAACGAGCGGACGGGCCGCTACATCTAGGCGTGCGAGGCTCTCGTTGGACAGCCGGGTCAGCGTCTGCACCTGGGCCATGTTGCTCTCCTGTTGCTGCGGGGGTTATCGACGACGGACACCCTTGCTTCCGTACACTCCTTGTATACAAACCGTACCATTACAGTGTCAAGCCTAGCCACCAGCGCGAATACCGATCTTGACCACCACCTAGTGGACTAGCTAATGTATACAAGCGAGTCGGGAGTGGCTAACCGTTGTCGTAGCGGCATATTGGCAAGCTCCTCCCTCGCGGCACCAAAGGCGGCCAACGCCGGTCGCCTGATTTCACGACAAGGAAGACTGCCTTGGCGACGTCAACCCCACTCCTGCCAACCAGCAACGCGCGAGTGATCTTCGATGGCTTTCGAAGCACCCCGGTTCTCGATCACGCCGAGGGACTCGACCTCGACCCCGTCGATGGGAGTTTGTGGTGTGGCGGGGAAGCCGGCCAGCTCTATCGCATCGATCTGGCCGCCAACTCGATCGAACTCATCGACCAGAATCCCGGCGGATTCACTTTGGGGCTGCGGTTCACCAATCGCCGTGAGGTGATCTGGCTGGATGCCGTGCGATGCCAGGTGCGCCGTCTCGCTGTCGGCACCGGTCGGCCGGTCGAGCTGTTGGTCGACGGCGCCATTGGTGATCACCGGCTGGTCTACCCGAATGCGCTCGATGTCACCGCCGATGGGGTCATGTATATCTCCGATAGCGACGGCGATGCGGAAACCGGTGGCGGTGCGATCTACCGCATTTCTGCCGATGACACCGCCGAGGTGTGGTGCCCGGGACCCTTCCACTTCGCCAACGGCGTCGCGGTATCACCGGATGGGCAGTGGCTCTACGTCGCAGAGTCCGCGTCACGAGCCGTCAGCCGCGTGGCCATCCTGCCCGACGGATCAGCCGGGCCGATCGAGCGAATCTGGACGCTGGGAAACCGGGTGCCCGACGGCTTGGCTTTCGGGCCGGACGGTCGGCTCTATGCGGCCTGCTACTACCCGTCGATCATCCTGCGTCTCGAGGCCGAGGGTGGGGTCACCACGATCTACGAGGATCCCATCGGGCACACCTTGTCGAATCCAACCAATCTGGTGTTCGTCGGCACCGAGGCGCTGGTGGCCAATCTCGGACGATGGCACATCACCTCCATCGACATGCGGCCGGTTCTGACATGACCGCCTCATCAGCCACAGCCCGGTCCCGGCCTTAGAATCGCCCCATGCCAAAACTTGCCGCTCGAACCAACCGCAGCGCCGTGTATGACGAACTGCGGCGGCGGGTTATCAGCCTTGACTTCGGCCCCGGAGCGCCACTGTCGGAGAACGAGCTGGCCGCAGAACTCGGGGTCTCTCGCACGCCGGTTCGCGAGGCCCTGATCATGCTCGCCCAAGACGATCTGGTTCAGGTGTTTCCGAAGGTCGGTTCCTTCGTCGCCCGCGTTGATGCCCAGCGGGTAGCGGACGCTCAGTTCCTGCGCGAAGCGGTAGAACTGGCCTCCCTAGAGGACGTTCCGGCCGATCCTGATCCTGAGGTGGTCAGGGAGTTACGCGAGAACCTCGCGCGCCAAGAGTTGGCCGAAGACGATCTCGATGCGTTCTTCCATCTCGATGAGCAATTCCACCACGGACTACTTCGCCTCGCCCATCACGAGGGCACCTGGCAGTCCGTGGTCGCCGCCAAGGCCCATCTTGACCGCGCGCGACGGCTGGGTCTTCATGACCGCTCCCTGCATGACTTCACCGTTCAGCACACGCAGGTGCTTGATGCGCTGCTCAGTGGTGGACCGGCCAAGGCCCGTCCGCTGATGCAGATGCACCTTCGGGCTGTCTTCGACGATATCGAGCGACTTCGCGCTCGATCTCCGGAGCTGTTCGCCCCGAGCGTGGGGCAACCCACTCGGCGCAGCATCGCCGTGTGGGAGTAACGCGGCCACCCGGTAGGGCCCGGGCTGAATCTCAGGATCAGGCCGCGACCCATCACTTCACCACAGTTCGTCCACAGGCTCAGCGGCTAGCCTTGTTGGTGGCAGTCTTCGTCGGTATCGGATCTGGCGAGGTGGAATCTGTCACCCATGCTCCGATGCAGCTTCACCTGCGACTGCGGAAAGTCCTTACCTGACATGTTGATCAAAGCACTGCCCGCCGTCGTCCTCGCCATCGGGCTCGCCCTCACAGGGTGCACAGCAGGTGGCAACGCTTCGAGCCAGTCGTCAGTATCGGCCAGCGCCGACACAGCCGCGGATGCCCCCGAAGTCGATCGTGACCCGCAGGGAGAGCTGCCGGCCATCACGTTCAACTCCAAGGGCATCCCCACCATGGCCACAGTCGCGTCCGACCCACCGACGGTGATCTCAGTGAAGACGCTCACGGCTGGCGACGGTGCCATCGTCGCCGCTGGCGACTACGTGAAGGTGGACTACGCCGGCTTCCTGTGGAGCGACGGCACCCAGTTCGACTCCTCCTATGACTCCGGAACACCGGCAAGGTTCGCACTGAACCAGGTCGTCGACGGCTGGAAGTACGGCCTGGTGGGTACCAAAGTCGGCGACCGAGTCGAGGTCGTCATCCCGGCTGAGTACGGTTACGGCGATGAGGAGCAAGACTCCATCCCCGCCGGATCGACGCTGGTCTTCGTGGTAGACATCCTCGCCACCACGACCATCACCACTGAGGCTCTGACCTCGGCGACACTCACTCAGGCGACCCTGCCGGAGGGCATCACGGTTACCGGCGAACTCGGCCAGGAACCCACGCTGACGATCGCTGCGGACGCCGCCGAGCCGACCGAGCAGCAAACCATCGTGCTCGCCGAAGGCAACGGCGCGACCGTCACTGAGACCGATTCGTTGTTCTACCACATGGTGGTTGGCGAATGGGGCAGCGAGACCTCCTCGAGTTGGTCCAGCTCTTACCAGGAGATCGACTCCGGCGGCGGCTCGGTGACGGTCGGCCAACGGGTCGGCTCACGGCTTCTGCTGATCTCCCCAGCTGACGAAGAAAACGAAACCGCCGCCCGGGCTTACGTCATCGACATCCTCGCCGCGATCCCGGCCGAGTAGTCGAGTCACTGCGAATTCGACGCGACGCCCCCTCACGGCTCGGCAACGACGACCCCCCGCCTGGCGTCGAACGGCCGAAAGCTCAGGCGCTCAACGAGCACCTCTGTATGTCGGCGGCCGGCCATCGAGGCGATTGGGCCGCGCGGACGCAGTTCGTGATGTTCGAGCATCAGCCCGCCATCGCCGTCGACCCAACGGATCCAGAACCTCGATAGGAAAGTCCCACACGTTCGCAGTCGCGACCATGTCGGCCCGGCCTTGTAGAGCTGCCGCCACGACGTTTCGGTCATCAGAGTCCGGAAGCGAGATACCGGCGACCAACTCCTCAAATCTGTGACACACGCATCCTGCAGTTCGGCATTCACTGCTCATGCGGAGCTGGTACTCAAGGAAGTGCTGGGCCTCACCCGGTGAAAAGGACCGTCTCGAAGCACTCGCGCCCCAGACGCATTGATCCGGCTCGGGAATCTTCCCTAGCCGGATCGTCTTCGTGGTGGGCCTAACTGGACTTGAACCAGTGACCTCTGCCTTATCAGGGCAGCGCTCTAACCGTCTGAGCTATAGGCCCGCTTGGTGCGGAACACGCAAAGCAGAAGATTACCGAGTCCTGGCGACCGGCTCAAATCGGTCTCAGGCACGCCGCGGGCTTCGACAGGCTCAGCCAGCGGAAGGGAAGGCTCAGCCAGCGGAAGGGAAGGAAGGCTCAGTCTTCGGCGAGGGTGAGTTCTAGGCCACCGAGGATGTTGGCGCTCAAGTTGTACAGGAACGCACCCAGCGTGCCCAGCGCGGTGGTGATGACCACGTTGATCACACCCAGCAGCGCGGTGACACCCAGCACCTTGTTGGCACTGACGTAATCCTCGATGCGGAAGCCTTCGGTGTTATTCGGGCTGGAGATGATGCCCACGATGCTCTCGTTGATCACATCGAAGATCCCGGAGGTCTGCAGCACCCACCACAGCACGTACACCGCGACCCAGGCCATGATCCCGAAGGCGATCGAGAACAGGAAGACCGTCTTCATTACCGACCACGGATCGATCCGCGACAGGCGCAATCGAGCCTTACGGGTGCGTCGGGCAACCCCCGGACCAGCATGCGAGGCAGGCTTTGCGGGCTCCGACATAGTCGTCATCGCCCCAGTCGGCGCAGCGGCGGGTGCCGCCGCAACCACGGCGGGTTGAACCTTCGTCGACGGGTCGGACGCAGCACTCTGACTCGGCGAAGCCGGCGAAGGCTTCGGTGCGGCGCCGGGCTTGGGCGGCGCGGTGACCTTGGTGGCCCCCTCCTCCGCGGCAGACGCCGCGGCCGCCTTGTCGAACGGCGCCATCAGTTCCTCGCTGACCGTGGGTGAGGGCCGAGCCGGCTTGGGAATGCTCGGCTTAGGCGCAGTGCTGCTCGTGCTTTGCGTCGGCTTCTTAGCCGAGCTGCGACGACGGCTGGCCGAACTGCCGCCACGCCCCATCGTCGGTTTGGGCTGAGGCGTGTTGGCACCGATCTTGGAGATCTGCACCACGGTGTCGCCTAAGCCGTCGGCGTCCGACGGCCCGTCAGAAGATCCCTCGACCTTCCAGGTCTTTTCGTCGACGGAATCGTCCGCGGCGGTGTCTGGTCGCTCAGTCACCGTTACCCTCCTCGGGATCACTGTTCGCCCTAACGCTACCCTGCTCGCTCAACGCCGGGTCAACCGCCTCAGCCTCCTCGACCTCCGCGCTCGATTCCGGGTTGAGGGCGATCACCGAGACCGCGTCGTCGCCGGCGACCCCGACGAACTTCACTCCCATCGTGTCTCGGCCCTTGGCCGGCACCTCGTTCACCGCCGAACGGACGATCTGTCCGGAGACCTTGATGGCGATGACCTCATCGGATTCGCTGACCACCAGACCGCCGACCAGCGAGCCCCGCTCGGAGTTCAACTTCATCGCCTTGATCCCCAGCCCCCCACGGCCTTGTTGACGGTACTCACGCACCGGAGTGCGCTTGCCGAATCCACCGTCGGTGACGGTGAAGACGAAGCGTTCGTCCTCTTCGGTGCCCGCGCTGATCACCGACATGCTCAACAGATCATCACCGGCACGGAACTTCATGCCCGTCACACCGGAAGTCGCCCGACCCATCGGACGCAGTTGCGCATCATCGGCACCGAAACGAATCGCTTGCCCTTTGCGGGAGATCAACAGCACATCATCTTCAGGGCTGCACAGGCTGGCACCGATCAGTTCATCATCGGGCTGACGGAAGTTGACCGCGATCACACCCGCCTGCCGAGGCGAGTCGTAGGCACGCAGATCGGTTTTCTTCACCAACCCTGCCCGCGTTGCCAGCAACAGGTACGGCGCATCGTCGTAGCCACGCAAGGTCAGCACCTCAGCGATGCGCTCCTCAGGCAGGAAGCTCAGCAGCCCAGCAACGTGACCACCCTTGGCATCTCGGCTGGCCTCCGGCAACTGCCACACCTTCGCCCGGTACACCCGACCCAAGTTGGTGAAGAACAAAATCCACTGATGGTTCGTAGTCGCGAACAGGTGATCGACCTCGTCATCGGCGCGCAGCGTGGCACCACGCACCCCTTTGCCGCCGCGCTTCTGCGTGCGGTACAGGTCGGTGCGGGTTCGCTTGGCGTAGCCGCCACGAGTGATAGTGACCACCATGTCGTCATCAGGAATGAAGTCCTCATCGCTGAAGTCACCATCAGCGGCAATGATCCTGGTGCGCCGCTCATCGCCGTACTTGTCGACGATCTCGGCCAACTCCGAGCTGACGATGGACCGCTGTCGCTCCGGCCTGGCCAGAATGTCCTTCAGGTCGGCGATGATCAACTCCGCCTCAGCCAACCGATCAATGATCTGCTGAATCTCCATCGCCGCCAGCCGCCGCAACTGCTGGTTCAAGATGTACAGCGCCTGGTCGTCGTCGATATCGAGCAGGTCCTTCAGCCCCTCGCGGGCCGCATCGGCGGTCCGGGACGCCCGGATCAGCGCCAGCACCTCATCCAACCGACTCAGCGCTTTAACCAGGCCGCGATCCAGATGCGCCTTCTTCTCCGCCTCGTCCAACCGGTACGCGGTGCGGCGCTGAATCACCTGAATCTGATGCTTCACCCAGTAGGAGATGAACTGATCTAGCCGTAGCGTGCGGGGCACCGAATCCACCAGGGCCAGCATGTTGCAGCCGAAGGTGTCCTGAAGCTGGGTGTGCTTGTACAGGTTGTTCATCACCACGCGCGGCTGGGCGTCGCGCTTGAGCACGATCACCAGCCGCTGGCCGGTACGCGCCGAGGAATCGTCACGAATGTCAGCAATGCCAGTCAGCTTGCCGGCGTTCACCAGCTCGGCGATCTTCACCGCCAGGTTGTCCGGGTTGGCCATGTGCGGCAACTCGGTCACCACCAGCAGGGTGCGTCCGTTCTTGTCCTCTTCGATGTCGATGACCGCCCGCATGATCACCGAGCCGCGACCGGTGCGATAGGCGTCCTCGATGCCTTGGCGTCCCACGATCAGCGCGCCGTTGGGGAAGTCTGGGCCCTTCACCCGCGCCATCGCAGCTTCCAGGAGTTCTTCCTTGGTCGCTTCGGGATTCTCCAAAGCCCACTGGACAGCCGCAGCCACTTCACGCAGGTTATGGGTCGGAATGTTGGTGGCCATACCGACCGCAATACCGGTGGATCCATTCACCAACAGGTTCGGGAACCGAGCCGGCAACACTGTCGGCTCCATCTCACGGTTGTCGTAGTTCGGTGTGAAATCGACGGTGTTCTCGGTGATGTCACGCACCATCTCCATCGACAGCGGCGCCATCTTGCACTCGGTATACCGCATGGCTGCAGCCGGATCGTTACCGGGCGAGCCGAAGTTGCCTTGACCCGACACCAGCGGTGCTCGCATCACCCACGGCTGCGCCAACCGCACCAAGGTGTCGTAAATCGCCGAGTCGCCATGCGGGTGGTACAGACCCATGACCTCACCGACCACGCGCGAACACTTGTTCCAGCCACGGTCGGGACGGTAACCACCGTCGTACATCGCATACAGCACGCGGCGGTGCACCGGCT
>DMIX01000036.1 GCA_003451975.1 Propionibacteriaceae bacterium | reverse complement strand
GCGGTCGATGGCCACCGGCTACGCCGGCGTGCAGAATCCCCTGTTCTTCAAGGAGAACACCCAGATGCTGTTCGGCGATGCCAAGCAGCGGGTCGAGGACATTCTGCAGTCGCTGTCAGTTCCCGCCTGATCCTTATTGCGGACAAGACGAAGCCCCGGCCGATTCGGTCGGGGCTTCGTCTTGTCCAGACTCAGGAGTGATTCAGGCCGAGCAGTTCGCGGCATTGCCGCACATCGTCGTGCATCTGCTCGATGAGTTCACCGATATCGGTGAAGCGGATCTGCCCACGAATCCGGGCGATGAACTCGACATTGATCGGCGCGTCGTAGAGCTCGAGGTCGTCACGATCCAGGACGTAGGACTCCACTCGCCGGGAAAGCCCGTCAAAGGTGGGATTCGTACCTACCGAGACCGCTGCCGGCCAACGCTCCGAACCGCCTTCCGCGGGGACCTCACCGTGGGCGTCCAGACCGTCACGGCGCGTCACCCAGCCTGCGTAGACGCCGTCGCTGGGACAGGCCAGCATGGGTGGCACCGGCAGATTCGCCGTCGGGAAACCCAATTCCCGACCACGGCGATCCCCGTGAGTCACAACACCTCGAAAACAGAACGGACGACCCAGGTGTTCGGCGGCGTGTTCGACATTGCCCGCCGCCAGCGCCTCCCGAATGCGGGTGGAGCACGTTTCCTCATCACCGAAGCGCACCAGGGTCAGCCCCTCCACCTCGAAGCGTCCCGCAGCCAGTTCGGTCAGCGTCTCGACCGAGCCGGCCGCGCCATGGCCAAACCGGAAGTTCTCTCCGACCACGACCAGTGTCGGATCGAGCGGAACCACAATCTCCTCGACGAATCGCGACGGCGCCCAGGCAGCGAGTTCGGAGGTGAAGTCGACGACCTGAACGTCGTCGGCACCGGCAGCGGTGAGGTGCTCGATGCGTCCGTCCAGGCTGGTGAGCAGCATGGGGGCAGCGTCTGGACGCAACACTGACACCGGATGGGGCCAGAAGGTGACCACGATCAGCGGCAGTTCGGGGTGGCGTCGCTTCGCCTCGGCCAGTACCTCACGGTGCCCGGGATGGACGCCATCGAAGTTCCCGATGACGACTACTGAGGAACCCATTGCACCCTTTCCGGCACCACGGCTGAGTACCGCCGGATAGTTTAGCCGCACCCGCACGAACGCCGAGTCGCTGCCGCGCCCTGGTGGGTACTACTGGCCACCCAGGTAGGCCTCCACGACGCGCGGATCGGCGGCGAGCTCGGCACCGGTCCCCGACAGCGAAATGGTGCCGGTCTCCAACACATAGGCCCGGTGGGCGATGCGCAACGCCGCTTTGGCGTTCTGCTCCACGACCAATACCGAAGTGCCTTGGTCGTTGACCGCCTTGATGAGCTCCATCACCTGGTTGACCATGAGGGGCGCCAACCCCATCGAGGGCTCGTCCAACAGCAACAGCTTGGGGCCGCCGACCAGCGCCCTTCCGATGGCCAGCATCTGCTGCTCGCCTCCGGACAGGGTGCCGCCTTGTTGATCGCGGCGTTCGGCCAGCCGGGGCATCAAGGTGTAGGCGTGCTCGATCCGCTCGGCGATCACGGCCTTACTGGTGACCCGGTACCCACCCAACTGCAGATTCTCGTGGACAGTCATAGTGCTGAAAATGCGCCGCCCTTCGGGGACCTGCACGATGCCCTCTGCCACCAGGTTGTGGGCCCGGATCTTGGCTAGATCCACACCGTTCCAGATCGCCGTTCCCGCCGTGGGGCGCACGATGCCGGAGACCAGATTCAGGGTCGTGGACTTCCCTGCTCCGTTGTTGCCCAGCAGGGCCACGATCTCGCCTTCTTCGAGGTCGAAGCTGAGCCCGGACAGCGCCTTCACCCGCCCGTAGAACACGTCGACGTTCTGAACGCTCAACCAGCTCACTGCGCGTCCTCCTCATCGGATCCCAGGTAGGCCTCGATCACCTGCGGGTTATTGCGGGTCTCTTCGGGGGTGCCGTCTGCGATTTCGCGTCCGTAGTTGAGCACGATGATTCGTTCGGAGATATCCATCACCAAACCCATATCGTGCTCGATCAGCACGATCGAGACGCCGAGGTCGCGGATCTGGCGAATCAGCGCCATCAGGTGTTGGGTCTCGGTGTGGTTCAGCCCGGCGGCAGGCTCGTCCAACAGCAGCACTTTCGGCGAGGTTGCCAACGCCCGAGCTATTTCGACCTTGCGCTGGCCCCCGTAGGGAAGCTGCCCGACAAATGCCTCCGGATCGCCGCTGAACCCGACGAAATCCAGCCACGCCAGGGCATCGGCCTCGCAGGCTCGCTCGGTACGTCGGAATCGGGGTGTGTGCAAGAAGGCGTCGTACCACGACTGCGACATAGTGGCGTGGGCTGCGGTCTTGACGTTGTCCACAATCGACATGTCGGCGAACAGCCGCAGATTCTGGAAGGTTCGAGCCATCCCCATCTGGGTGATCCGCGACGGGCGGGCACGCATGATCGACTTCCCCATGAAGGTGATACAGCCGCCCGTCGGTCGATAGAAGCCGCTGATGCAGTTGAAGGCACTGGTCTTGCCGGCGCCGTTGGGTCCGATCACGGACACGATCTCGTTCTCATGAACCGACATCGTCAGCCCGTCGACTGCTTTCACCCCTCCGAACTGGAGGTGCAGATCCTTCACCTCCAACAAGGTGTTGCGCGTGCTCATGCGGGCCCCCCTGCTGCAGAGCCTTCGGGGGCCTCGGTGGCCTTCGCGCGCCGGGCTCTGCGGGCAGCCAGGGCCGGTGACCAGGGGAACACCGCGTTAGCCGGCCAAATGCCCTGAGGACGGAAGATCATGGTCACCACCAGCAACACCCCGAACAGCACGTAGCGCCATTCGGCGAACTCGCGCAGGAACTCCGGGGCCAGCGACACGAACAACGCGCCGATAATGACACCAGGGGTCGAACCCATACCGCCGAGTACGACCGCCATCAGGATCAGCGCCGAATACAAGAAGGTGAAGCTGGTCGGCGAGATCGCGCTGAGGTAGGTCCCCATCAGCTGCCCGGCGAGCCCGGCCCAGACGGCACCGATGATGTAGGCGGTGATCTTGGTGAAATAGGTGTTGATGCCCATGGCTTCGGCGGCATCCTCGTCGTCGCGGACGGCCTTCCAGGCCCGTCCCATCTTGCCCCGGGACAGCCGCGAAATACCGCCCACTCCCACCAGGCCGACCACGAGGGCGACGAAGTAGTACAGCAGGATCTTGCCGTTGAACTCGATACCGGCAATGACCAGACCGTCGGCCATGTCCCACCCGAAGAAGCTCCACGAGGGGATTCCGGAGATGCCGGTGGCACCTCCCGTGATCTCCAAGTTGCGGGCGGTGAGGCGGATGATCTCGCCGAATCCGAGGGTGACGATGGCCAGGTAGTCGCTGCGCAGGCGCAGCGTCGGGCCGCCGATGATGATGCCGGCCACGATGCACACCACGATGGTCACCGGCACCGCCTCGAGCATGGAGAAGCCGAAGGTGGTGGTCAGAATCCCGGAGGTGTAGGCACCGACAGCGAAGAAGGCGACATAGCCCAGGTCCAGCAGTCCGGCATACCCGACGACGACGTTCAGACCCAAAGCGAGCATGACGTAAATCAGGCCTGCGGTGAGAATGGAGATGACGTACGGCGAGGCGGTGATGAACGGCACGGCGAGCGCGAGGATGAACACGGCGATGCCCAGCACATTCAGCGCGCCTTTCTCGCTGCGCCACCGAAACGGTGCCGGCGGCGGCATCTGGTGCCGATTCGGAGGCACCAGCAACTCCGACGAAGACTTCTTCAGCACAAGCGGCATCGTCATCACATCCGTTCCACCACACGGGTGCCGAGCACACCGGTGGGACGGAAGGTCAGGAACAGGATGAGGCAGGCGAAGGAGAACACATCACGCCATTCACCGCCCACCCAGGTGGTGCCGAAGGACTCCAGCAGCCCCAGGATCAAGCCGCCGATCATGGCGCCGTACAAGCTGCCGATGCCCCCGATGACGGCCGCGGTGAAGGCCTTCAGCCCGATCGTGAAACCCATCAGGAAGTCCACCGAGCCGTAGAACGCGCCGGCCATCACACCACCGGCGCCGGCCAGGGCCGATCCGATGAAGAAGACCCTCGAAATGGTGCGGTTGACGTCGATCCCCATCAGGGTTGATGCCCGCTGATCCAAGGCGATGGCGCGCATGGCGCGACCCTCCCGGGTGCGATCGACATAGAGCCCCAACCCGGCCATCAGCAACGCCGCAACCACCATCAGTACCAACTGAGCGCTGGACAACTGAGCATCGAACACAGGCAGCGGGTCTCCGGTCACTCGCAGTGGATAGGCCTGTGGGCTCGGGCCGAAGATCTGTCGAATGCCGTATTCCAGGGTGAATGACATGCCGACTGCGGTGATGAGCACCGCCAACCGGGGCGCGGATCGCAACGGCCGGTAGGCGACGCGTTCGATGCCCACCCCGACAAAACCGCTGGCCAGCATCGAGATCAGCAGCACCAGCATCAGCACCGGGATGGTGGCTCCGGCGCCCAGGCCGGGAAAGGCCGTCAGGATGACCAGGCCCACGAAAGCGCCCAACATGTAGATGTCACCGTGAGCGAAGTTGAGCAGCTTGATGACGCCGTAAACCATGCTGTAGCCGAGCGCCACCAGGGCATAGAACGATCCGACGAACAAGCCGTTGAGAATGATCTGGGTCACACGATTCCCTCAGTAATGCGACTCTGGCTGCCACCAGCAGGTGACAGCCAGAGTCTCGGCCTTAACCTTCGAGCCGGTCAGACAGGACGAACTTGCCGTCCGGCCCGATCGTGACGATGACGAACTTCGCGTCACTCAGCGTGCCCTGCTCGGTGAAGGAGATCGAACCGGATGCGGTGCTGAAGTCCTTCAGATTGTGCAGCGCTGCGTCCACCTTGTCCATGTCGGTGGAACCGGCCTGCTTGATGCCCTCGGCCATCACCTTGACCGCGTTGTAGGACTGCAGTGCGTAGGGGCCAGGATCGGTGCCGAACTTGTCCTTGTAAGCCGCACTCCAGGCGCCACCGTCCTGCAACATGTCCGGAGTCATCGTGAAGGTGCCGTACACATTGTCGGTGAAGCCTTTGCCGGTAATCTCGGCGAACTTGGCATCGACCGCGCCATCGCCGATCAGGAAGATGCCCTTGTACCCGGCGGCCTTGGCCTGATGGTTGACCAGCGAGCCGGCCTGGTAGTAGCCGGTGTAGTAGACGAAGTCGGTGCCAGCCTTCATCATCTTGTCGACATCGGTGGAGAAGTCCTTGTCCGTGGGGGTCACAGTGGTGCTCCCCGAGACGTTCAGCCCCGCATCCTTGGCCTGAGAGATGAATGCCTTGGACAGGTTGGTGGAATAGGCATCGCCCTCGTCGATCACGTAGATCGACTTCGCCGCCGACTTCTCGGCGAATTTCACTGCAGCCTGCGCCTGCTGAGTTCCGGTGCCGTTGACCAGGAACACATTGGGCTGCTTGGCAGCGACTAGATCATCGGAATTCGCCGCAGCGATGACCATAGGAATCTTTGCCTGCAGGAAAATCGGCAACGTGGGCAGCGTTGCACCCGAGCAGTAGCCGCCCACCGAGGCAACGACCCCCTGGGAAACCAGCTTGTTGGCGCCAGCCACCGCAGTAGTCGCATCGCAGGCTTCGTCCTCGGCGATGAGTTCAATCTGCTGACCATTGACGCCACCAGCGGCGTTGATCTCATCAACGGCCAACGTTGCGCCGTTCTTCATGTATTCGCCGAAGGCGCTTTCGCTGCCCGAGAATGGCGCCAGCATGCCGAACTTCAGGGCGCCACCGGTATCGCTGTTTCCGCCGCCGGCAACTCCGCCGCTACAACCGGCCGTCAGCGCCATGCAGGCCGCAGCAACCACAATGGTGCCAACCCGCTTGAAGGAACCAAAACGCTTCTCCATCTAACTGTCCTCCCTAGTGATGGATACAAGTCCCCGCCGCCAAGATGCCGTGCCTGCGGCGAAGTGGGGCAAACGTTACACGAGCACAGCCGTGCCGAAACCGACCGGATTGTTACCATTTGTGCACAACGATGAGGATCGCCAACGAGTACTATTCTGCGATCCTGATCATTGCATCATGCCACCGCTATACCCCACCCCGTGTTTCGGTGCGGCGGTTTGTGCGCCAAGGCCTGATTCGGCTAGGAAACGAAAACCGCATCGGCGACGGCGCGTCCGGCGCCATCTGGTCGATAGAGGGCCAGGAACTCGCCCTTGAACATGACGGCGGTCAGTCCGGCTTCGAGATTCACCGACAACGCCCGACCAAAATGGACGTCGTGGGCCTGCTCGGCCTCGAGTTCGAGAACCGGGAAGGCTCGGCGCACGACCTCGGCCAGCGGTATCAGCGCCGGTGGCACTGCGGATTCACTGCCGTGGTGCTCCAGCATCGTGGCATCGATCATCACCTGGGAAAGGTCGAAGCCGCCCACCCGAGTGCGCCGCAGCGCTGTCAGGTGTCCCCCGGTGCCCAGTGCGGCACCAAGGTCGCGGGCCAACGCCCGAATGTAGGTACCCGTCGAGCAGTCAACGACGACGTCGACGTCGACCACGTCGACCACCGCGCTTGCAGTTTCGGACAGTATTTCGGTGCCGGCTCGCACCGCGATCACGTCGAACCGCGTCACGGTGACCGGACGCGCTGCCAAGGCGACCTGCTCCCCCGCTCGCACCCGGGCGTAGGAACGTTGGCCGTCGACCTTGATCGCAGACACCGCCGAGGGAACCTGGCTGATGTCGCCGGTGAAGCGCTCCACACCGGCACCGATGGCGCCTGCGGTAACTCCGGAGGCACCGTTCGCCGCCGTGATCTCGCCCTCGGCATCGTCAGTGAGGGTATCGATCCCCAGGCGGATGGTTGCGGTATAGCTCTTGTCGTGACCGGCAAGATGGCCCAATAGGCGGGTGGCTCGGTTCACCCCGACCAGCAACACTCCGGTGGCCATCGGATCCAAGGTTCCGGCATGACCGACCTTGCGGGTGCCGTACAGGCGCCGACAGCGCGCCACCACCTGGTGTGATGTCCAGCCCTGCGGCTTGTCCACCACGACCAGGCCGGAAACGCCGGCATCAGCCAAGGTCTTCGTCCTCGTCGTCGTCGGTGTGCGGCTTGCGGTAGGGATCGGCGTCCCCGGCGAACACCGCACCCTCGGCCTGAGCAGCCACAGCCGCATCCTGCTGCTTGGCACGGGCAATGACGTCCTCCAGATGGGCGGCATCCTCCTCCACCGCGTCCAGGACGAAAGCCAAGGTGGGGGTGAACTTCAGGCCCAGCTTCTTGCCCACGGTCGAGCGCAGCAGCCCTGAGGCCGATGTCAGCGCTCTCGCAGTCTCGTCGCGCGCATCCGCGTCGCCGAGCACGGTGTAGAAGACGGTG
>DMIX01000085.1 GCA_003451975.1 Propionibacteriaceae bacterium | reverse complement strand
GTGTCGACCACCACGTACTTGAACTCGCCGGCCAGCATGTTCAGCAGGTTGCCGATCTCCTTCGGGCTCACGGCGTCAGCCGCAGCCGGGGAATCGGAGCCCGGCACCACCAGAAGGCCGGTCTGATGCTGGGTCAGTAGCGATTTCAGGGCCACCGAATCCATAGCGCTGGGGCCATGAACCATGTCGGGAAGGGTGAACTCCGGTGAGATGTTCAGCGCGCTGCCGACATCACCGAAGTGGATATCCAAGTCAACCAAAACCGTGGAGTTCGGCTCGCGCATGGCCAGTCCGACTGCCAGGTTGGTGGACACGGTGGTCTTTCCCACACCGCCTTTCGGCGAGGCCACCGTGACCACCTTCCCCCGTTGGGAAGCAGCACCCGGCGATCCGGGCTGGGCGCTATCAGACGCGGTATGGCTGGCGGCCCTATCCAACGCCTGCTTCATCTCCTCCAACGGTGCCATGGGGTGAACGATGTCCCGCACGCCTGAGCGCATCGCCGCCAGGCCGATCTCGGCGGCGCGATCGCTCACCAGGATGACCGGAATGCCGAAGCTCTGGTCGAGGTCTGCCGCCACATAGAGGGCATCCTGAAGGCGATCTGCGGGATCCAGTACCACCACGGCAGGCATCGGGACATCGCCCATTTCTGCCAGCAGGGTCTGGACGTTCGGGGGGAAGACCTCAGGAGCGACCGGCTGTACGTCGGGGCCCCACGACTGCTGAACGAGCTGAATAACTCGTGGATTACGACTGACGATGAGTGCGGTTCCCATGACGATCACTTCATCAGTTTCTCGACGTTGATCGGGGTGACCGAACTCGGCAGTACCGACGACTCGGTCAACCAGACCTTGCCGAGTTCCATGCTGAGGATCAGGTTCTCGACATCGGCAGGCTTGGCAGCCAGCGTCAGCAGTCCTTCGTTGGCACTGACGATCAGGACGTCGGAGAAGATCCGCTTGGTCGTGTCATCGAAGGTCACATAAGCGCTGACCCGAGATCCTGCGGCCAGCCGGGTTCCGACGATCCGTTGATCCTCCAGTGAGATCGTCACGACCTCCATGTTCTCCGGGATCTTGATATCGCCGTTGGCTCCGGTACCGGGCTCGCCGAAGCGGCTCTGCATCAGCTGCTCGCCGGGCAGTAGTTCGACGATGGTCGCCAAGTTCTGCACCTCCTCCAGGGAGGTGAGAGCGCCCGGAGCGAGGGCGACCTTGGGAATCTGCTTGGTGGTGACGAACGGGCCGAGGGCCGAGCCCAGAGTGCCCGCCGGAACTGTGGTGGTAACGACGAGGACGTCGACGGGCTGTTGGTTGGCCATCGCGCGCGTGTCGGCGTTGGAGACGTAGTTGAAGAGCAGTAGCGCGCCGATGCCGGCAAGGACTACCGCGAGGATCGCTGCGATGAGACGACGTTGCATTGTGGGAAACCGCCTGTTCTCAAGTGGGTGAAGCGGTCACAGGGACCGGATCGAGTTCGCCACACCGCCAGGGAAGCGAGCTCTTTTGAGGTGAAGTTGTCTCGACCAGTTGCCCGCCAGTCTCAGAATGTCATCCATTCGGGTGACTCTGAGGAGCGAACTCGTCGAAGTATTCGGGGGTGATCGAAAAGGTGAGTCACCCAAAAGGAGGACCGGCATAGAAATGAATGCCAGCCATATATTCGCGGATCAGTAATTGATGCGGATATGCGGTGAGGCACTCCGGGCGGGGACTCGGAGTGCCTCACACTCGCATATCAGCGGTGAGCGATCAGGGCGCGGAGATGTCGCCAGCGACGCTTGCGAACATCGAGCTCAGGTTGGCGCCGAGCAGCGTGACTACGGTGATGATCACGGCGGCGATCAGGGCGACCATGATGCCGTACTCAACGGCGGTGGCGCCGCGCTCGCGGGTGTTGACGACGGAGCCGACGATCTTGGCGGGAAGGTTCTTCATTGGACTGCCTTTCGGTGTGGGATAGATTTCCGCAGTGCTCCAGCCGTGCCATCCATCGGCGGGAGCTGACAGTTGAAGGTCTACACCGGAGAATCTTGGATTGTCAAAAGATTTTCGAAAATGTCCCCAAATGGGTGACTGAAAACCTGGACTATTTGTCACCCTTTCGGGGACATTTTGATTCCAGTACAGGTTGAGGGTTGTGTTGCGCGGTGGGGGGCTGATGGCGGCTGTGGGGTTCGGTGCTGCCGTCCCTGGGTGGGGTTCGGGCAGGGTTTCGCCGCAGATAGACGCCACTGGGGTGCAAAAACATGTCATCCAAAAGGGTGACCAATGTATGTCCCCCTGCGGGTGACAAATTCCGGAACCGGCCTTCACTCGAGTGGCCGACGGCTTCCAGGTGGGGTGCAAAAGGGGCATTCAAAATGTCGCCCGTAAGGGTGACAAATCACCGACAGGCTGCAATTCATGGCTCTTGATGGGCGAGTGGATACCTGCTCGCAAGTGGCGTTGACTAGGTATCTTCGTCGTAGTCTGGCAGTGGGAGCGAAGGTAGGTAGGGGCGCTCCCACAGGAATAACAAAGGCAATTGGCGCGGGTGCATCCACATTGACACCCGCTCAGATTGCCTCTTACACTTCAAATGCTTTTTACGTGACATCGATAATCGAAGTCTCGAGGGGGACGCGTGCGCAAGCTATTTCATCCGGGACGTGATCGTGGTGCGGCCGCCGTCGAGTTTGCGTTGGTGCTCCCGGTGCTCGTCATGCTCCTGGTGGGCATTGTGGACTTCGGAATGGTCACCAACGCTCAAGCGATTGCCGGCAACGCCGCCCGCGATGGCGCCCGGGCGGCGAGTCTGGGAGCCAAGAAGGCCGACGCGTGCGAGGCCGCTTTGCAGGCTTCGTCATCGCTGCTCAACTTCTCTGACACGGGATCCTGCGGAACCTCGACCCCCTCGATAACAGTGACGTGCCAAACCCCCGGCGGCGCGGCGTGTTCGTCGGACTTCGACACCAGCAGGGAAATCGGTGGCACCGCCGTCGTCACCGTCACCTACGTCTACCACTGGATCTCGCCGGCGGTCTTCGGGCTGCCCGGCACGACCACCATCACGAAGTCGGCGTACATGAGGATTGAGACCACATCATGAGCAAGCGGGGGGGCAAGCTGAAGAAGGTCCTCGCGCGGACCGAGCGTGGTGCTACCGCGGTCGTGGTGGCGTTCGCGATGTTGATGTTGATGGGTGCCGGCGCCATGGGCTACGACATCTCCAAACTCCTCTACGAGCGCCAGCAGGTCCGCGCCGCGATCGATGCCGCCGCCCAGGCGGGTGCCTCTGCCTTGCCGGATGTCTCGGAGGCCACAAACTTGGCAAAGGCGTACTTCGCCAAGAACTTCCCCGACGCTGCGGCGCTCACCTACCCGGGCAACATCGCCTTCTACTGCGTGGTCGCCAATGCTGACAGCAGCATCGCCGGCGGCAAGCCGGACCCCGATCAGATTCCGGCTACCTGCGACCCGGGCACGTACGACGCGTCGAAAGTCAAATGCAGTAAGACCTCCTGCGCCGTGCCCTGTGGTGACGAAGCCAGCGATACCTGCAACACCATGACCATCACCTACGACAAGCAGGTGGAGTTCATGTTCGGGCCGGCGATCAACATCCCGTACGGAACCACCGGTGCCCAGACCACGCTGTCCTGCTTGGGTAGTTGTGGCGGCGAAGCGCCCCCCAATCCGATGAATGTCGTAGTCATGGCCGACCGGACCCCTTCCATGTTCAACTCCTCGGCGGCTCGCTGGGGCGACGGCGACAAGGATCTTGACTCGTTGAAGAGCGGGCTGGAGTCCATGCTGAAGCTGATGAACCCCAAGCAGCAGTATGTTGCTTTCGGGGCCATCCACAAGAGCGTGCCTCGAGTGACGACCGGCGATCGAACGACCCCGCCGACTAAGTACGACACCCTCTTCAACTACACGACGACGACCACCACCACCGAGGAGACGCATCGTCAATGCAGTTGGGTGGGCTGGAAATACAAGTGTGAGTGGGTCACCGAGCCGGTCACCCAGACCGTCGAAACCCGGCTGGACGAATTCAACGGCATCTGGGTGCCGGTGGAGTTCTCCGACAACTACCTCAATGTGGCCAGTGACGGCACCAAGACGCTCAACACTGCGACGAGCCTCTACCAGAGTGTCCACAACCTCGACTACTCCAACATCAACAGCACCGGCTACAACTACACCACCTACACCCAGTCCGACGGCTACTACGGCAACACCCACCTCGCCGCTGCGCTGAAGGGTGCCGGGCGCTATCTGCTGGGCATGGATCTGCGCAACCCCAACAATGTCGCCGCGCTGGACGCGGCCACCGATCGCATCAATCTCTATGGGCCGGCGAAGAATGTGATCATCTTCGAGACCGACGGTGCGCCGGCCGAAGTGTTCACCAATGCCAGCAGCGACTCCGCTGCGGCGCTTTCGCTGGACAACTCCGACGACATCGGCAGCCAGGACGGTGCGCGTGCCTGCAGGAACTTCCAGAAGGTCGCCGACCAGATCAAAGGACAGGACGTCACGATCATTACGATCGGCTACGGCGCAGCAGCGAGTGGTAGCGCCACCTGCGGCTCGTCTTCAACCCGTACCAACTCGGTGCTGGCCAGTGTGGCTTCGCCGGTGAACGGAGTGGTGGCCACCGCGAGCACGGATTGTGCTGCGGAGAACAGCGATGGTGACAACTACTACTGCGCGGCCAATGGTTCAGAACTCGAGGACGTCTTCGCTGCCGCGATGGGTTCGCTGACCGGCGGCACCAAGTTCATGGCCATCGACGGCTTGAGCGACTGACCGCTCCTCGGCGATTCAGCTCAGGAAGGCCTGAATCCCGTCGGCGTGGCGGGAGATCAGGAGATCGGCTCGGNNGTGGTGGTGTCGTTGGTGCGGTTCAGAATCACTGTCGCACCCCGGGCACGCAGCACCTTGGCCAGGGCAGCGGCTTGGTCGAAGTTGTAGGCGTGTTCGCTATAGCCTGACCGGCTGGCCGTCTCCGAGGAGTTGCACGGCTTCGTGCCCCCGGTTCCGTTAGGAACCTTCCGGTAGCCCCAGGCGGAGGTCCCACCACCGGTATGCCCAGCGTCAATTACGATCACCCGGTCGCTCAGGGGCAAGGCTCCAGGTGTGGGCGAGGCGCTAGCGGGAGCTGCGGACGGCGTCACCGCTGCCGGGGCCGAAGTGTGCGAACCAGGCGATGACGAAACCACCACCGGCGGCGGTTGGGACGCGCAGCCGGCGAGGGAGACGAGGCTGATCGTCGCCGCCAGGATCGATCTCACCACGGTGTTCTTCCTTTCCGCAGCCCAGAGTAGCTACCGGTACCGTCGTCATACCTGGCAGGCCCGGTAGCCTGCCTGTGAAGGGAAGGACCTGATGATGGATCTCGTGCACAATCGTGAGTTGGGCCGCTATGAGGCCTGGGTGGACGGCGAATTGGCCGGCGAAGCCGACTACGAGTTGGACGGTGCGGTAGCCGACTTCAATCACACTGGTGTGCCACCGCAGTTCGGTGGCCGAGGAATCGCCGGCGCCCTGGTCACCTTCGCCATGGATGATGTTCGCGCTGCCGGGGAATGGAAGGTGCGCCCCACGTGCAGCTACGTGGTCGGCTGGTTCGCCAAGCACCCCGACTACGCCGACCTGCTGGCCGACGAGGACAACTAGTCGACCGCTTCGGGTTCGACATCAACAGCTACGTGCAAGGCCGATTCGGTGGCTTCGGTGAGCACAACCCCGCGCAGCGGTGACACATCGGAGAAATCGCGACCCCAAGCGGTGACGATGTGGTCCGACCCGACGAACTGATCATTCGTGGGGTCCAGGTCCACCCAGCCGTGGGGAGTGAGCACCGAGACCCAGGCATGGGTGGCGTCAGCGCCGCGCAACTTCGTCGCCCCCGGCGCAGGGACGGTCTCCAGGTAGCCGCTCACGTAACGACTCGGCAGCCCGGCACTGCGCAGGCACCCGGCAGCCAGATGGGCGAAGTCCTGGCACACGCCGTGTTGCAGTTCCAACAACTGCGACAGCGTTGTCTTCACCGAGGTGCTGCCCTGGGCGTAGCGGAACGTCGCGCCGATCATGGCGAGCAATCCGGTCAAGGCATCGCCCAATGCGGTTTCTGGGCCGAAGGCTGTCGCGGCGAACCGGCGAACCTCGGCGGTGATCTCCACCAGCGGTGAGGGCAGGCCGAAATCGACCAATTCCAACCGATCCCCGTGCTCACGAGCCCACAGCGCGGCCTGCGCCACCGTCCAGGCGTTGAGGTCGGCAGCGACCGGCCGGGGCCGATCGATCACCACGACATGCTCTGCCACGACCTCCAATTCGGTGGCTGCGGTGCGGGTCTCCAGATACAGCGAGTGATTCCCGAAGTAGTCGAGGTGCTCACTGACCAGCTCGGGCTCGGGATTGACCGTGATCGTCGAGGAGAGCACCTGTTGGTGAGTCGTCTCCCGTGGACGCAGCAGTGCCCGGTTGTAGCACGCCTCCATCTGCTGGTCGTAGCGGTAGCGGGTGACGTGGTGGATCCGATATCGGCGTGCGGAGCTCATCAGTGCACCCCCAGGCCGGTCGCCTCTACACCGCGCCGAGTGGTCTGGCGAGAGAAATGCCGGACCGCGATGCGCTCAGCCAGCCCAGCCAAGGCCTGGCTCAGCACGGCCAACTGCTCAGCGCCGTCGTCGATGCCCGTCGCTGCAAAGGCATCCACCTCGTTGGCAACGGCTGCCGCCTGATCGGCCAGTCGGCTGTCTGGGATCAATCGCAACGCGTCGGACAATGACACGACCTGGTTGGCCACCGAGCGAGGATTGGCATGGTCGTGGATGAGTAGCTGGCGTACCGACTCGGTGCCCGTGGCCGGACCGGTTCCTGAAGCGGCCCGCCGTCGGTGCGTGATGATGCTTTCGCCGGCCCGGAGCACGGCCTCCGCAGCCAGCTCCGCTGAGGGCCGCAGCCGGTCTTCGGCCTGGGAGAGCAGCGCGAACCGCAACAGCTTGACGGTGTGGGCGGCGCGTTCCAACCGTCCGCCGGCCTCCAGGAATCCCCAGGACGAATCGCGCACCATCGACTGGGCCATGATTCCGGAGAAGGCCAGCAGTGACTCCAACACATCGGCCAACTGCTGCTGAAGACCCGCTCCGCGCAGCGGATCCGTGCTCAGGGTGCGCTCGAGTCGATGGAACACCGACCAGGAGTCGACGCTGAGAAGGTCGCGAACCTCACGCGCCTCGGCGATCAGCCGCCGCACCGAATGGTGAACCCCGCCGGGCTCGTTCGCGTCGCCGGTGACCCGAGCCAGGTAGGCCAGGCTGGTCTCTTCGGGTCGTGGCACCGCCCCGGTGATGCCGGTCACCGCGCGCAGCAATGCCTGAACGGCCTCGGCTCCGGCCGAACCGGCATGTGAACCGAAGTCTTCGGTGAGGTCGTCAGTCACCTTGATCAAGCGGGCGGTGCTCTCAGCCCGCTCGGCGAGGCGTCCGATAGTCATCAGGGTGCCCGCCACCCGCGGAGCCACGACACTGGCCCGAGCCACTGACAGTCGTGGGCGGGCGATCACCGAAGCGCTGCGCGGCGCCGTAGCCGGAATCCAGACGTCCTTGGCCAGCGCGCCGGCGCCACTGGAGACTGTGAACTCAGCGGTGCTGCCCGCCACCCGACCCAGGCCGCCGGGGAGGAACTGGTAGCCGTCGTCGGTAGCGACTCCAAAGGTTCGCAAGACGAAGCGACGCGGCTCCAGACCCGCACTGGTCACGACTGGGGTGGTGGACAGTTCCAACGGCTCTTGGCCGCACCAGGCCCAGGGCTCGGACCCGATTCGGGCGGCGAGCTGATCGCGCTCGGCACTGCTGAGCAGCCAGCCGTAGCGAACCGGCTCCCGACCCCGCGCCACCGGCTTGATCACCAGGCGTTGCAGGTGCGTCAGTAGGTGCTGCGCCTGTGTGGGATCGCCGGCCCACCAGGTCTGCGGGGCCGCAAGCCGCAGTTCCTCCCCGAGCACCTCGCGGCAGGCGGCGGCCAGATGGGGCGCCAATGCCGGGTTGTCGAGGATCGCCGATCCCACGGGATTCGCCACGGTGACAGTGCCGCGTCTGGTGGCCTCGACCAGACCGGGAAGGCCGACCTCGGAATCGGTGCGGTACTCCAGCGGATCAGCCAAGGCGTCATCAACGCGGCGCAGAATCACGTCGACGGGCTCGAGTTCGTCTCCGGCACGCAGCCACACCCGACCACCGCTGAGCACCAGATCGTCTGCCTCGGCCAACGGAAAGCCCAACAAGGTGGCCCAGAAGCCCTGATCGAAGGCGTAGGGGCTGTTCGCGCCCGGGGAGTGAATGACGACTCGGGGAGTCTCGGTGTCAGAAGGCGCGGCGGCCAGCAGCGAGCCGGTCACGGTGAGGAAGTAGTTGCGTAACCGGGCCAGGTCGCTATCGCGGTGCAAGCCGGCCAAGGCTTTGGCGACGATGCGTCGAGTCGCCATCGCGTAGGCCGCTCCGGCCGGGGCCTGGGTGCGATCGGAGATCGCCAGCCAGCTACCGTCAGGGCCGCGACCCAGGTCGGTGGCTGTCAGGCGCAGTTGCCTCCCGCGACCACCAAAACAGCCGGTGGCGACGCGGGCGAAATCCGGGTGGGCGAGGACGACACCGGGCGGGATGATGCCGCGCCGCAGCAGCCGACGCTCGGAGTACAGATCGACTAACACCAGGTCGAGCAGACGAGCCCGCTGGTCGAGGGCAACCTCCAGGGCCGACCATTCCGCCCCGGGAAGCGGCACCGGTAGCGGATCGATCAGCCAGGGAAGTCGGCGTCCCGCGCTGTCGGCGGCGCTGATGCCGTCGGTGGCCACCTGGCGGCTGACTTCAGCTCGGGCAACCAGCAGTCCCGCGGGTCCCAGCGCCTCCACGGCCTCGGCCAGTGCGGCGGCCTGCGGGCGGACACCATCAGGGGTGACCAATTCGTCGAAAGCGGCCCGGTCCGGATGTTTGCGATAGGCGTCCAAGAGCGGGGTGACGTGCTCGGACGCGGACGCGGTCATGGCGACACGATAGCGAGATCCGAGTTACAGCCAAGGGACGAGGAGTCCGGCAGCGAGTGTCCGAGGCACTGGCTCAGGGCAGTGTGGTCACTCC
>DMIX01000384.1 GCA_003451975.1 Propionibacteriaceae bacterium | reverse complement strand
GATCTTGGGGTGCATGTTGAGCGCACGGGCGATGGCGACCCGCTGCTGCTGACCGCCGGAGAGTTGGTGGGGGTAGCGCTCGCCGAATTCCGCCAAGTCGACCATCTGCAACGATTCAGCAGCACGCCGCAGGGCTTCAGCCTTGGCAACCTTGCGACGGCGCAGTCCGTAGGCCACGTTGTCGAGCACCCGCAGGTGCGGGAACAACGAGTAGGACTGGAACACCATGCCGATATCGCGACGGTTCACCGGAACCTGAGACACGTCCTGCCCGGCGAATCGCACTTCGCCGGAGTCGGAGGTCTCCAACCCGGCCAGTATTCGCAGCGCCGTGGTCTTGCCACAGCCGGAGGGGCCCAACAGCGACACGAACTCCCCCGCTGCGATGTCGAGTTCCAAGGCGTCAAGGACCACGCGGTCACCGAAGCTCTTGGTGATCTGACGCAGTTCGACGCGAGTTCCCGTCTGCTGTCCTGCCAACACCGTCATGATGCGTCCTTTCGAGCGGAGATGCGTCCCAGGCGACCGATCACGATCAGCAGGCCGAAGGCAAAGGCCAAAGACAGCAGAGTGAACATCGACGAGGCGTAGCCGTCCATCTTGCTGACCACCAGCAGTGAGGTCTGGAACACCTGACGATTCAAAAGCGAGGCGATCGTGAACTCCCCCAGCACGACCGCAGTAGAGATCAACGAGGCGGCGAGCAATCCCTCGCGCAAATTCGGCACCAGAACCAGCAGAACCGTCGCCGGCCAACCCGCACCGCTGGCCCGCGAGGCTTCGGACAGCGTGCGCAAGTCAATGGCGTCGATCGAGGCCTGGATGGAGCGGAAGGCGAATGGCAAGACAGTGATGCCGTAGGCGAAGGCCAGCGTCCACGCCCCCGTACCCAGGGAATGCCCGATTACCAGATAGATCGGGCTCAGCCCGACCACCAGCACGATGGCTGGGATCGAAATCGGCAGCAGCACCAGGAACTCAAAGCCCCGCCGCAACTGCGGCATCCTCAGGTTGATCACGATCATGGTCGGCGCCAACAGCAACAGCACGATCAGGACCGTCAGCAGCGCCAGCACTAAGGAATTGCCCAAGCCGGTCCAGATCGGCTTGAGGATGTGCTGGTTGGCCGAGTCAAAAAGCCCCGCCCAGTGAGCGACAGTGAACTGGCCGGTGTTGTGGTCGATCAAGGTGTAGAGCAGCGTCGACAGCAAGGGGATGGCGAACAGCACCCCGACGGTGCCTCCAATGACCCATCGCGTGGCCGGACGCGGCGCAAGACTGGCCGTCGTCATGACTGCCACCGTGTTGCTCGCCGCTGAATGGCAGCGTAGGCCCACATCACCAGGCTGACCACCACGACCATGCCGAGGGCGAGGACCCCGGCCAGGTTCTGACGGCCCAGCAACGTCTCACTGGTCAGCGCCGTCCTGATCTGCAAGGTGACGATCTGCGATCCCTGGCTGGCCAGCGCAGCGGCGGTGGCATAGGAGGAGAACGAGTTGGCGAAGAGCAGCAGCAGGCCAGCCAGGAAGGACGGCATCAGCACCGGGAGCCCGACATGCCACCAGAAGCCGCGCCGGGTACCCCCCAGGGTGAGATTCGCCTCAGCCCACTGTGGCTTCAATGCAGCCATCGCGGGAGTGAAAGTGATGACCATCAGCGGGACCTGGAAGTAGATGTAGGGAAGGATCAGCCCAGGCAGGTCGTAGATCCAAGCGCCGTTGGCGAAGATGTCGACGCCCAGATAATGCACCAGCCCTTGGGTCACCACGCCCTTGATGCCGATGGTGGCGATGAAAGCGAACGCCAGCATGACTCCGCCGAACTGGGCCAATACCCCAGCGGCGGCGTCCACGAGCGTACGGACGGTGCCCACCTGAGGCAGGCCAAGCATGGCGTAGCACACCGCCGCACCGACGACAGCGCCGATGACGGCGGTCAGCAGCGACAGCCAGGTCGAGTTCCAGAAGGTGTGGAGAATCACCGGGTCGGCCAACGAGGCCAGGTTGGCCCACTCGAATCGTCCGTTGACCACCACTCCCGACCCGATCGCCAAAACGGTGGGCAGGGCGAGAAAGAACAACAGGTACAACCCGAAGGGAAGCAGTCCCAGCCAGGCCAGATCGAATCGAGCCCGAGCGCGCGGCGACCGGGGTGAGACGTCTCGTCCCACCCCGGCGCCGACGGTCAGGCTGTTTGCCTCAGCCAGAGCACTCACTGAACGGCCGCGGCCCACTTCTCACCGAGCAGCGTGCCGGCAGCATCGCTCTGCGCGGCAGTCGGGACCACCGAGTCGGCCGGAGCTGCCGGGAGCTTGGCGGCCAGAGCGGCATCAATGGTTCCCGCGCTGGTCATGGCGTCCATCCGTACCGGCCGAGCGCCACCCTTGAGCCACATGTTCTGAGCCGCGTCGGAGTACAGGAACTCTTCCCACAACCGTGCGGCGGCCGGATGCGGGGCCTCCTTGTTGATCGCCTGGTTGTAGTAGGCCGCGTAGCCGGTGCCCGGCAGGATGGTGACCTTCCAACTCGGCTTGTCGGCAACGTGGGCAGCGTTGAGGTAGTCCCAGTCGAAGACCACCGGGGTCTCGCCGCCGGTCACCGTCGCGGTGGTCACGTCGACCTTGAGCAGGTTGCCCGCCTTCTTCATCTGGGAGAAGAAGTCGATGCCGGGGGTGTAGTCGTCCAGAGTGCCGCCACTTTGGACGGTGGCCAAGCCAACCGCGCCGAAGGCCGCACCGGCCTGGGTCGGGTCACCATTGAGCGCCACCGCACCCTTGTACTTGGCACCCAGCAGATCCTTCAGGGTGGCCGGGGCCGGGTACTTCGCCGAGTCGTAGCCGATCGACATGTAGCCGCCGTAATCACCGGTGTAGGCCCCATTGGCATCCTTGAGGTTGGCCGGGATGTCTTCCCAGGTCGCCACCTTGTAGGGGGCGAACTGGTCGGTGTTCTGCAGGGTCACGGTCAGACCCAGGTCGAAGACGTCAGGTGCGGTGTCAAGCCCAGCATTGGTCTTGGCTGCCTGGATCTCTTCGGCGCTCGAGACGTCGGGAGACTGCTCGTTGATGGTGATCNNGTCCAGGATCTCGCCGTAATTGGCCCAGTCGCGGGGAAGGGCGATGACGTTGAGGGCGCCCTCGGCCTTAGCGGCAGCTTCCAGGTCGGCCATGGTGCCGAAGTCCGACAGGCTGGTGGCGGTGGCCGCCTTATCGCCGCCGGCGGTGGACGGGGTGCTCGCGCCGGAGCAAGCAGTCAGTGTCAGTGCCAGGCTCGCCGAAACGGCCACGCCGGCAACAAGCCGGCGCCCGTAGGTGGACAGCAGGTGCATGTGGTTCCCTTCAGATAGTCGCCGACCTCAACGCACTGATCAGTGATCAATGGCCGGACGCACGCACCGTAGGGAACCGCGGTGACGAACAGACCCTCGCTTGGTGAATTCCTCGCTCAGTTTCGGTGTCGCTTGGCTCCACCTGCCTCGCCGCGGGCTCAGATACCGACATCCTCCAGCATTTCGGTGACCAAAGCGGCAATCGGGGAGCGCTCCGAGCGGGTGAGCGTGACATGGGCGAACAGCGGGTTGCCCTTCAACCGCTCGACGACCGCGACAACCCCGTCGTGACGCCCGACGCGCAGATTGTCGCGCTGACCCACATCATGGGTGAGTACCACCCGGGAGTTCTGACCGATGCGAGACAACACAGTGAGCAGCACATTGCGCTCCAGCGACTGCGCCTCGTCGACGATCACGAAGGCGTCGTGCAGGGACCGGCCACGAATGTGGGTCAGTGGCAGCACTTCCAGCATCTCCTGGGCGAGCACCTCGTCGATCACATTCTTCGAGGTCACCGAGCTCAAGGTGTCGAACACGGCCTGACCCCAAGGGTTCATCTTCTCGTTCTCGCTGCCTGGCAGGTAGCCCAGTTCCTGGCCGCCCACGGCGTACAGCGGACGGAAGACGATCACCTTGGCGTATTGGCGACGTTCCAAAACGGCCTCCAAGCCGGCGCACAAGGCCAGCGCCGATTTGCCGGTGCCGGCGCGTCCGCCCAGCGACACGATGCCGACGTCGGAATCCATCAGCAGGTCCAGGGCGACGCGCTGCTCAGCGGAGCGGCCGTGGATGCCGAACACCTCACGATCCTTGATCAACTTGACTGTGCCGTCGGGCATCATGCGGCCCAGCGCAGAGGAGTTGCTGGCGTGCAGCACCACCCCGGTGTGGGTGGGCAGGTCGACGGTCTCCGGAATGGTCGCGGACCCCTCGGCATACAGAGACTCGACGCTGGCATCGGTGACATCAAGTTCGGCCATACCGGTCCAGCCGGTGTCGGGGGTGAGTTCGTTGCGGTATTCCTCGGCGGCCAACCCGACTGCAGAGGCCTTCACTCGCATCGGCAGGTCCTTGCTGACCAGCACGACGTCGTTGCCCTCAGCGCGGTAGTTCAGCGCCACCGCCAGAATGCGGGAGTCGTTGTCACCCAGCCGAAAGCCTGCGGGGAGCACTTCGGGATCGGTGTGGTTGAGTTCCACCCGCACGGTGCCTTCGGCCTCGTTGACCGGCACCGGGGCGTCCAAGCGGCCATAGGTGACCCGAAGTTCATCGAGGAATCGCAGCGCGGTGCGGGCGAAATATCCCAGCTCGGGGTGGTGACGTTTTGCTTCGAGTTCGGTGATCACCACCAGCGGGACCACCACCGAGTGCTCGTCGAACTTGCGCAGGGCCTGCGGATCGCTCAGCAGGACCGAAGTGTCGATCACATACGTCTTCAATGCCACTGCTTGGTCGCGGGTCCCGGAGAACGCGGTCCGAGTAGAGGTGCGCGGCATGTCGATCCTTATCCGGGCCGAACGTCACCCACGTCCGGCGCCTGTCCTTGGCTAGCCGGAGGGGTATGGGCCCGGTGATGGCCCGCGAGTCAGGCTCGACAGAGCGGGACGTCGCATGGGTACCTCTCGTCGAAAGGGCGGGGCGCCCCCTCGCAGTTCGAGCCTATGCGCGTTTCCTGGCCGAGGGTCATCTCGACACGCAGAGTGAAACGGCGCAGAAATGCTGGTCAGACGCATAGCGCCAACAATTCAGAGTGAGGAAATCCTCCCGTTACGCTGCGGTCTCTTCCCCGTGGTGGGACCATGGAATTGCCTGGCCGAGGGGCGCCCTACCCAGCGCTGCGAAGCCCAGGCATGTGGTGTCAAGCGTAAGGACCCCCCCATGCACACCGCGCGCTTGAGCATTGTTGCTCTGATGGCCACAACTGGCCTAGTCCTTGGTGCTGCCCCAAGTTGGGCACAGCCCCAGACCGAGGACGAGACGATCCTGGTCACCTTCGATAGCACCCGTTCCGACCCGGCCGCCGCCGCAGAACAGGCCGTGGAGCGTGCCGGCGGGACCGTGACCGATGTCGAGCCGCTGGGCTCGACCATCGCCGCGGTGACCATCACCACCACATCCCACCGGGAGACTGCGGCTATCGAAGATCGCGCCGAGGACCAGCGCGGCGTCAAAGCAGCCGAGGTGGCTGGCACGGTCTATCCGACCACCACCAACGACACCTATTACAGCTACTTGTGGAACCTCAACAACGCTTCGGCGAGCACCTACGGCGTCAAGGCGGAGAAAGCCTGGGCCATGTCCACCGGCGCCGGGACGGTGATCGGAATCATCGATACCGGGATCACCCGTAATACCGACCTGAACGCCCATGTGATCGCCGGCTACGACTTCATTGACGACGACACCAATCCCACCGACGCCGGTCCGGTTTCAGCGACCTCCTGGCACGGCACCCACGTTGCCGGCATCGCAGCCGGCATCGCCAACAACGGTGTGGGCATCTTCGGGGTCGCTCCGAACGCCAAGATCGAGCCGATCCGCATGCTGGGCGCCTACGGCGGCAGCGACGCCGACCTGGTGTCGGCAATCCTGTGGGGGGCGGGAGTCAGCAAGGGCGGAGCCTCGGTCAGCAACGCGCATCCCGCCGATGTGCTGAATCTCTCACTGGGCAGCAGCAGTTCCTTGAATCTGAGCTGCCCCACCGCCTTGCAGACCGCCATCAACCAAGCGGTGGCAGCAGGAACTACCGTCGTGGTTGCCGCAGGCAACGATGCAACCAGTCTCGCTGCGACCTACCCGGCCAACTGCAGCAATGTCATCCGGGTGACCGCGACCGGCGTCGGCGGCAAGCTCGCCGGCTACAGCAACCATGGAACCACAGCATTTCCGGCAACAGTGGCCGCTCCGGGCGGATCGGCAACATCGGGCAGCGATCCCAACCCGCAGCATTGGATCTTGTCGACCTGGCCGGACTCCTACCAATTCATGGTCGGTACGTCGATGGCAGCCCCCCATGTGTCCGGTGAGGTCGCCCTGCTGAAGTCGATCGCCCCGTCGCTGACCCCGGCCCAAGTCACGGCGGTGATCAAAGGCCACAAGACCGCGGTGAGTGACGGCTGCACCTCGGCGCGATGCGGGGCAGGTATCGCCAACGCCGCCGCTGCAGTGGCGCATGTCGCGCCGCCGGCGGTGACGACAGCCAAAGTCGCCGGCACTGCCCGCGTGGGGCGGGTCGTCCGGGCATCGATGCCCACCAGCCTCGAGGCCGACCATCTGTCCTACCAGTGGTTGCGCGACGGTGCCGCCATCGCGACGGCCACCCGCTCGAGCTATCGGCTCACCAAGGCCGACTACCGGCACGCCGTCTCGGTGAAGATCACGGCAACATCCGCCGGGGTCACCGTCACCAAGACCAGTGCCCGGGTGAGCGTGGCGAAGGGAACCTTCGGCAAACAGCGCTCCCCCAAAGCCCGCGGCACGGCACGAGTCGGACGCACCCTCACCGCATTCCGCGGACGCTGGACGCAGAGCCCAACCAGCTATCGCTACCAGTGGCTGCGCGACGGTCACAAGATCGCCAAGGCCACCAAGACCCACTACCGACTCACGGCCAAGGATCGCGGCCATAAGATCTCGATTCGCATCACGGTGAAGCGGTCGGCCTACGTGACCCGCTCGGCCCGCAGCACCCAGCGACTCGTCCGCTGAGC
>DMIX01000408.1 GCA_003451975.1 Propionibacteriaceae bacterium | reverse complement strand
CGCTGCTCGCGCGAGGTGTCCGGGTAGGTTGCACGCCGCAAGGCGGAGGCGGCTGGTAACAGCCGTCACAGATGGATGATCACCGGTCTTTCGAGGCCACAGAATCCGGCTTACAGGCCGACTCGTCCCCAAGCTCGTGTTGGTAGGGCTGATGCCTTCACCACGAGGATTTGGTGATGCCGGGAAGCTCGCCATCGTGGGCCATTGTCCGGAACCGAATGCGCGAAATCCCCGCCTTGCGAAGGTAGCCGCGCGGGCGTCCATCGACGGCGTCGCGGTTGCGCAACCGTACTGGACTGGCATCGCGGGGGAGTCGGGCCAACGCCGCCTGAGCTTCCATTCGCTCGGCGAGGCTTGTGGCGCTGTGGGCAGCCTGTTTGAGTTCAGCTCGGCGGGCGGCGTAGTGGGCGACCGTGCGGCGGCGGCGTTGGTCGGCGACGATCTTGGATTTCTTGGCCATCAGCGGGACTCCTTGAATTCGACGTGACGACGCGCAATCGGGTCGTACTTGCGCAAGACCAGTCGTTCGGGGTCGTTGCGCCGGTTCTTTCGGGAGACGTAGGTGTAGCCAGTCCCCGCGGTAGAGCGGAGCTTCACGATCGGACGAAGGTCCTTTCCTGCCTTCGCCATCAGAGCTTGACTCCGCGAGCCAGTAGTTCTGCCGCCACGACATCGATGCCGCGGCGGTCAATAGTGCGGATCCCCCGGGGGCTCACCTGCAGCCGGACGTGGCGCCCCAGACTGGGGACCCAATAGCGCTTGGCTTGCACATTGACCGCAAACCGTCGCCTGGTTCGCCGGTGGGAGTGGGAGACGTTGTTGCCGAAGCCGGGCTGGGCCTCAGTGACCTGACAGGTGCGAGACATGCGATAGACCTCTAGTTGGTAATGAGAACGGTTATCAATTAGAGTACCAGTCATCATGACCCGATACCTCCATCCCGAATACCGGCCCGTCGTCTTCCGCGACAAGTCCGCCGGACTGACCTTTCTCACGCGTTCCACGGTGGCCACAGCCAAGACCATCGAGTTCCAGGGCGGTACCTATCCGTTGGTTGACGTGGAGATATCCAGCGCCAGCCATCCGTTCTGGACCGGGCGTGACCATGTGATCGACGCGGAGGGTCGCGTCGATCGGTTCCGGCGGCGCTACCCCGGCAAAGGTGTCGGTGGCAACACTCCCCGGAGGCAGGGATGAAGGTTCGAAACTCTCTGCGCGCGCTCAAACGGCTTCCCGGAGCTCAAGTGGTCCATCGGCGCGGGCGGGTGTTCGTGATCAACAAGAAGAACCCTCGAATGAAAGCGAGGCAGGGATGAGCGTCCCCGTGCCCCAGGTCCCGGTGATCCTCATCGGCGGCATCGACCCCGAACAGATGGCAGCGTTGACCATTGCCTTGCAGTGGGACCTCCCCGATTCAGTGGTGGTGCACCACGAAATCGACGTGGAACGTGAACTACTGATCCGAACCGTTTCCGATCGACGTGGGTTGATTCAACGCCGTGAGATCAATGTGGCTCACGCCTGTGTGAGTTGCGCGATCCGAACCGATGTAGTGCCCACGCTGGAGCGATTCGCCGCGCGGGGGCGTTGGGGTGCCATCATCGCGCAACTTCCTGAGACCGCTGAAGCGGCGCAGGTCTGCCGAGCTATTGAATATGATCAGCAAGCCGCGCCCCATGTACGAATCTCAGCGGTCGCGGTGGCATTGGACGGCACTGTTGTGGCCGAAGACCTGCTGGGCGACGATCTCCTGGTCGAACGTGCCCTTCCGGTCCGTGAGGATGACGAGCGGGGCGTGGGCGAGACTGTCTCGGCGCTGGTGGAGTACGCAGATCTCGTGGTGGCTGCGGGTCATTCGCCACGCGCCATCGGGCTGTTGCAGGCCATCATGCGTCCGGGCGCGCTAGTGGTCGAATCGGCGGCGGAGGTGAATGTCGGCGAACTCATGGTCGGGCTGCACGAGCACGAACGCAGCGAAGACTGGGTGCAAGTTGTGCGTCGCGAGCCCCTGCCAGATCGGGGTACTTCGGGGGCTTGGCAGTTGGACTTCGTTTCCGAGCGGCCCTTTCACCCCGAGCGGCTGCGCCAGCGCATAGAAGACTTGGGGCGCGGAGCTCGTCGATCACGGGGCTGCTTCTGGTTGCCGACCAGACCCAACCAGGTCTGTCAGTGGGATGGCGCTGGTGGAATGGTCAGTATTGGCGTAGCCGAAGACTGGGCCGGCGAGGAACAGCTCACCAGAATCGTGGTGGTCGGTACCGATGACGGCCAGGAAAGGCTGGCCGCAGCCTTTCGCGACTGTCTGCTCACCGATGCTGAGCTGGCCGAGCGCGGCTGCTACTGGGAGGCCAATCTCGACGGCATGGAGCCGTGGCTGGGGCCAGTGCCTTATGTGATGGCGCGAGGCGCCTGATGGCCGTCCCCAAGCGTCGCCAGTCGCGTAGTCGCACCCGCCATCGACGATCACAGTGGAAGTCCGCGCCGGTTGACCTTGTTCCGCTGCTGATCCATGGGCAGCTGTACCGAGTACCCCGTCGCCTAGTCCGCGCACTGCAGCGGGGTGTCATTGATCCCCCGTCGTGACCGTCGAAGTGCCTCGCACACAACACAGATAGGAAGTAAAGAAATGAACTCCACTCGACTTGCTGCCGCAGTAGCGGCCAAGACCGGACTCGACCCTGCCGTGGCTGCTGACGCAGCACGAGCAGTCTTCGATCTCATTGGGACCGAGCTAGCAGCCGGGCAGAAGGTGAACCTTGCTGGTTTTGGCAGCTTCGAGGTGCGTGATCGGGCGGCTCGTGCCGGTCGCAATCCTCAGACCGGCGCGCCGCTGGTGGTTCCCGCGCACCGAGCCGTGATATTTCGGCCCTCGTCCGCGCTTCGGGTTCAGGTGAACTGAGGCCAAATGAGTACGGCCCAGCCAGGCTGATCGGGGGTTCAGGCCTGGCGGGGCCCGCCGAAATCTCCGGGGGGTGGGAGATCCGGCTGCATCCAGCCTAGTGATGAGGGTTTCCTGAATCATCCGATCTGCGTAATCGTCGCCATAAAGATGCCGAGGTGTCACCGGAGCGTCAGCACGGCGGCGCCGCGGTGGCTCTCGATCTGAGTGACCACCATCACGGGTAGTAGATGCGTCGCTGGTGACTTCGGCCGCCAGCGGGAAATGCGCGTATGGGCTTGTCGGACGCCAAGAAATGCGCGTTCATGGGCTTCGCTGAGCTTTGTGGAGAGAGGCGTGTGTGTGGGTAGATGTGCGCCGATACGTTAGGGGCCGCCGTTGGCCTGATCCGGTTGCATCGGGATTTCATCGGCTGGTTGCATTCAATCCACTCTGAGAGAAATTCCGGTGCTGTGCGCGAAACGTGCGAAGTTCCGGAGTTACCCTGCTGAAGTGCGGATTCCCGAGCGTTTATCGAAAATGATGGTGATTGCGCTGCTGACCTGCGGATCCCTTGTCGGCTCGGTCGCACTGATCGTGCAGGGTGCCGGACGCAAGGACAGCATTGAGCACGACGAGGGGATCAGCTTCATCAATTCGGCTGGGAAAATGTCTGACTGGATGAACGCCACTGCTCATCATGTCGCTCCTGTCGGCGGCTGGGCGCCGGCAACAGACTGGCAGTACTTCTGGCGTGTTGGTAACGCATTCGACTTCGGTGTCATCGCGCAGGGTCTGGCTGCGTGGGATATCCATCCGCCCCTCTATTTCTGGTTGTTGCACATCTGGTCGTTGTGCTTCGGGATGACGCCGGCCAGTTCGATTGGGTTGAATGTCCTTTTGACCGTTCTGGCCGGTATTGCGCTCTTCGGGATGGCCCGCTGGGCGTTTGAGGATACGATCTTCGCAGCGCTGACGGTCTGTTTGTGGGCGCTGGCCTCACCGACAGTGGGCGCAGCGCTGGTGGCCCGTCAATACGTGCTGTTGTCGTTGGTGAGTGTGCTGGCAGCCTGGGCGGCGCTGGCGTTCTTCACCCCGGCGCGGCGTCCGCGGGTAACGGAGATGCTGGTGGTGGGCGTGGCGATCGCAGCGGGCCTGCTCACCTACTACCAGTTCGCTCTGCTGGTGGCCGGCCTCATGATCTGGCTCACGATCACCTGCTGGGGTCGCTGGCGGCACCTGATACTCCTCTATGGCTCCGGCGTCATCGGAATCATGATCTTGCTGGTCGCGCATCCTGGCTTCACCCATTCGCTGTCGGTGTTGTCGCAAGCCAACACCACACACGCTGACCTCAACACCGCCACGAGGTCTGGTCGTACCGTCGCCGCTCTTTCGCGCATTGTTTGCCCGGCGTTCGGGTCGCCTTCGTTGGGGGGAAGCTGGTTCGCTCCGGCGGTCGTCCTTCTTCTCGGCGTCGTGTTGGTCGCGGTGGCTGTCGTTGTCGCGGCTCGGTTGGGGCGCGACGGTGAAGCCCTCGCGTGGATGCCTCGTCCCCGGGTTCTCGCATTGAGCATGCTCGGCGTGTGGAGCCTCGCGCTCATCGTGATTCTCTATTTGACCGGGCGGAGCCCGACTCATGCGATGGCCGACCGATACCTGGCGATGGTGCTTCCGTTCGCGGCGTTTCTTCCGCTGGCGCTGTTGCGGCCCGCGGGGCCGTCGCGTCGCGGGGGCGCTGTCATAGCCACGATCCTGGTCGTAGTACTGGGTGGGATCTCGGTGGCCGGTCAGCTTCAGGTCAATGCGACAGCGAATCCAAACCTGCCGGTCGTGACCGCCCTGAGCGGTGCTCGTCACGTGGTGATAGACAGCCTTGCCCGAGGGATAGTGCCGCGCGTCCTCATCGATGCACCGGCGAGCCTGGAGGTCTACGTCGATCGGGAATCACGGTTGCTGTCGGATCCTGCTGCGTGGGCGGATCGGCTGGGCAGTGGCGATGTCGTGGTCTCTGATCCCAGCTACGCAGAAAGCGCTGAGCTGCGCGCGGAGTTCATCGAGGAACTCGAGCAACGGTTTGTGGTGAGCCAGCTTCCGGCATCTGGCCCCATGCAGTGGTGGCGGATCGAGGCACGCAAGCCCTGATCGCGGCTCATCGTGCTCAGACCACGGTCAAGACCTCGGCACCATCGTCGGTGACCACCAAAGTGGCTTCCCATTGGGCCACCCGGCTGCCGTCATTGGTAACGACCGTCCAGCCGTCGGACCAGACGTGGGAGTGGTAGTCGCCCATCGCCAGCATCGGCTCGATGGTGAAGGTCATGCCCGGTTCCATGATGTCGGTGTACATCGGATTGTCGAAGTGCGGGATCACCAAGCCGGAGTGGAACTCGGTGTGCACGCCGTGGCCGGTGTAGTCGCGGACCACCCCGTAGTTGAAGCGCTTGGCGTAGGCCTCGATGACTCGACCGATCACATTGATCTGGCGTCCCGGACGCACCGCCTTGATGCCACGCTCCATCGCCTCCTTGGTGCGTTCGGCCAGCAGCTTCGAATCCTCGTCGAGTTCACCCACGCCGTAGGTGGCGCAGTTGTCGCCGTGGACGCCGTCGATATAGGCGGTCACGTCAATCTTGATCAGGTCGCCGTCCGCCAACGGGCGTGCATCGGGGATCCCGTGACAAATCACCTCGTTCACCGAGGTACAACAGGCCTTGGGGAAGCCGCGATAGCCCAGCGTCGAGGGGTAGGCATCGTTGTCGATAAGGAACTGGTGGATGGCTTCATCGATCTCATCGGTGGTGACTCCCGGTGCCAACAGCGCCTTGCCGATCTCCAGCGATTGGGCAGCGATGCGTCCTGCGACGCGCATCTTCGCGATGGTCTCAGCCGACTGCACATGTGACCCGTCATAGCGCTCAGGACGATCGCGGCCGACATAGGGAGGGCGGGGGATCGAATCGGGGACGGCGCGCTCGGGCGAAACTGCATATGGCTTGATAGGGGTCACAAGGGCGATCATAGTTCTAGGTCGCCAACTCTCTGTCTCGGGAGGAACCATGTCGGAAGGCCCGTGGTACTACTGCCTCAAGCATCACCAGGTCGAGCCCTTCGAAGGCTGCAAGGCTGCTGATCGTCTGGGCCCCTACGCCACCCCCGGGGATGCTTCCCAAGCTCTGGAACGAGTGGCTGAGCGGAACCAGGAATGGGATGGTGAGGACGAAGACGAAGAAGCTCAGGAGGTCGCCGATGATGATGGCTGGCCTCAACTCCCACCCCAGTAGCCTGGTTGGGACAATCTGTAACCAGACTGAAACATGCGCAAAGGCAGACTGATTCCATGGATAAGCAGACCGAATTCGTGCTCCGCACTATGGAAGAGCGAGATGTCCGTTTCGTCCGGCTGTGGTTCACCGATGTTCTGGGCTTTCTGAAGTCTGTCGCCATCGCTCCTGCCGAGTTGGAGGGCGCTCTCAGTGAGGGCATCGGCTTCGACGGTTCGGCCATCGAGGGCTTCGCGCGCGTCTACGAATCCGACATGGTGGCCCACCCTGATCCGTCCACCTTCCAGTTGCTTCCTTGGCGGGGCAGTAGTCAAGGCACCGCCCGCATGTTCTGTGACATCCGGCTCCCCGACGGTTCGCCGTCCTTTGCTGATCCGCGCTACGTGTTGAAGCGGACGCTGAAGAAGGCGTCCGAGATGGGCTTCACCTACTACACCCATCCCGAGATCGAGTTCTACCTGTTCAAGCAGCCGCTCGTACCCGGCGAGGTGCCCACCCCTGCCGATCAATCCGGTTACTTCGACCACACCACCACCAGCCCCGGCGCCGACTTCCGCCGCCAGGCGATCACGCTGCTGGAGCAGATGGGCATCTCAGTGGAGTTCAGCCACCACGAAGGTGGCCCCGGCCAGCAGGAGATCGACCTGCGCTACGCCGATGCACTCACCATGGCAGATGCGATCATGACCTTCCGGGTGGTAGTCAAAGAGGTTGCCGTCATGCAGAACCTCTATGCCTCTTTCATGCCCAAGCCGTTGAGCAGCCAGCCCGGTTCGGGTATGCACACCCACGTTTCGCTGTTCGAGGGCGACAAGAATGCCTTCTACGACGCCAGCGCCGAATTCCACCTGTCCAAGACCGGGCGCCAGTTCATTGCGGGCCTGCTCAAGCATGCCGGTGAGATCACAGCCGTCACGAACCAGTGGGTGAACTCCTACAAGCGGCTTGTCGCCGGGGCAGAGGCCCCCAGCTACATCTGCTGGGGACGCAACAACCGCTCGGCCTTGGTGCGTGTGCCGATGTACAAGCCGAACAAGGGCGCCTCTGCCCGCGTCGAGTTGCGCTCCATCGACTCTGCGGCCAACCCCTACTTGGCCTACGCCATGGTGTTGGCTGCCGGCCTTTCCGGCATTGAGAACGAACTCGACCTCCCCGAAGGCGCCGAGGACGATGTGTGGAGCCTGACTGACCGGCAGCGCCAGTCGCTGGGCATCGCGCCGCTACCGCGCAGCCTCGGCAACGCCATCGACATCATGGAAGGTTCCCAGTTGGTCGCTGACACTCTGGGCGAGCATGTGTTCGAGTTCTTCCTGCGCAACAAGAAGGCCGAGTACGAGGCCTATCGCAGCGAAGTCACCGCCTGGGAGCTCAACCACTCGTTGCCGACACTGTGAGCTGATTTCGTCCGAAGAATCGGTGCCAATTCGGCCCAACTGCTGTCAATCCGGGCCGCAACAGGGTTGAATAGGGGCTGGTCGGCTTACGCAACGCGTTGACAGCTGATTCGAGGGGGAAGTCTGCGGGGGGCGGACTCAACCGAGAATCACGCCGACGAGCGAATCCGTCGAGGTTGCAGGGGTGCATCTCGACGGATTCGCATTTCTTGTATCGGGCCGAGCGGGGTCACCCCCGCGGTAGACGCCGCTAGCGGCTCGGCTGTGAACGGGGCTGCGCAGCAGCGCTCGTCGAACTACTCGACGACCCACTCGACGACCCACTCGACGACGAACTCGAGGATTGGCTCCGAGTCCTGCTCGTCGTATTCGACGGAATCTCGGCCGTGCGATCAGCCAACACGACCACCTCTCCGACCTTCAGTCCATCGGTGATCTGCACCAGGCCACCCCCGACAGCACCAGTGGTGACTTCGGTGGTGGTCGGCGTATCAGAGCCCGCAGCCAACACAGCTACCGTTCCGGTTCCGGTTCCGGTCGGGGTCAAAGCCGACACCGGCACGGTGACCGCGCCAGTGGCTGAAGCCACCGGGATCGACACCGTTGCCTTGGCGCCATCGGAAAGCAGATCGTCGGGGTCGGCTACCACGATCGTGGTGGTGTAGGTCGTGGTGTCTCCGCTGGTCCCGCTGGTCTCCAGGGGGCTGATGCTGGTGATCTTGCCCGACAGCTCGGTCGTGGCACCGGCCGGGGTGACCGTCGCCGGATCGCCCACCTGAAGTGCACTGCGCGTCTTCAGCGGCAACTCGATGCTGACCACGGCGCTGCCGCGACCCACGATGGTGATGCTGCCGGCGCTGGCCGAATCTCCCACGCTCAGATCAACTGCGCCCACAGTGCCGCTGATCGGAGCCAACAGCTCTGCGGCGTCCACCTCATCGACAGCAGCCTGTCGTTGTTGCTCTGCCGACAGTACAGCCGCTTTGGCCTGCGCCACTTGGGATGCGCTCACCGACGTCGTGGTGGAACTCGACGCTGAGGAGCCGGGCTTGGCGCTCGTGCCGCCCGAACTCAGTGTGCGCACGAACTGCTGGAG
>DMIX01000057.1 GCA_003451975.1 Propionibacteriaceae bacterium | reverse complement strand
GCGGACGGCCATCAGGAGGGTGGACAATGAAGGCCGGGCTGGCACGCCATCCCGAAATCGGCCAGCTCCGAACCCCACTCAGTCGGAGGGCTTGCGTGTTGGCGGCGGGCACCGCAGTCCTGGGTGCACTATTTCCGTGTGCAGAGGTACTACTTCATGGCGCAAGGCGCAGTGCCTGCCGATCAACACAACGACTTGGTGCAAGGTCCGTTCCGTGTCATCCCAAGGCGTTGGCACGTGAGTACCTGGGACTGGGCGCTGCTCGCTACAGAGCATGAGTTGCATCTACCCTTTCAGCTCCCCGATCTTGAGGCGCAGAGCGTCAACCTGGAGTTGGCGGTAGAGGCCGATAGCGTTCGAACGGCAGTCACCATGGTTGAAGCGCTTCGACTGGCATTGGCTTGTCACGGGCTAGTGCCGGTCTCCACGCCGACCATCTGTAGCCATTCAGTCAACGACTTCTCGGGGATCAAGCAGTTTGCGAAGGACACTTCTGATCCGCGACACGGCCGTGCGCTCGCTATCGCGTCGAGATCGGAAACCGTCTGGATGGCTGGCATCCGAGGAGGGCCGGTGGCCATCTTGCCCGAGAGCGCGACGCGTGAGTTGAGCGAGTCGGTCTTCGCGCCGTCGGCAAGTATGGCCTTGCGCTGGCTTGATATTGCCAAGGGAGCTCCCCGTTTGCGCGTGCTCGAGGAGGCTGCGCTCACCGCGCCTACAATCACGAACCTTGGACAGAGCATCCTTCAGATGTGGACCGGCCTGGAATCGCTCTTCCCAGAGATCCACTCCGAACTGTCGTTCCGCCTGGCATTGCACCTTGCTCAGCTAGACCCAGCCACGAGGAGAGCCCAGTTTGCTCGAGCGCGAAAGGCGTACGTGCTGCGATCGAAAGTCGCCCACGGGCATGACCTCTCAGAGCCATCTCAGAAGAACCGCGATGCATGGACCGAGTGTTGGGAACTGCTGCACTCAACCGTGATGGCGTTGATCGTCCGCGGCGGGCTGCCGACAGAGGAACAGCTCGTGGAGGAACTCCTAACCTAGTGAGTCCCGCAGCATCATCGAGGCAGCAGGCCGACTCCTGCCGAACCTCAGCTTCTTCAGCTCACAGGGCTGTCCACTCCTGCACACACCTGCCCACCAAGGGAGCGGTCCGCCCCGGAGATGTTGTGCATATGTTCTGCAAGGGTCCCGGTACGACAGTGGCTCTGACTATTTGCCCTAGTCGGAGCCACAATCGTTGAGTGTCCGAGAGAGGACTTGAACCTCCACGCCCTATAACGGGCACTAGCACCTCAAGCTAGCGCGTCTACCTATTCCGCCACCCGGACCGGTGTACCGTCCGGTCAAGCCCGGACAGCCCCAAAACTATAGCAACGCACACCGTGCCTGGCGATTCGGCGGCATTGGGGGTGTTACGTACCGCGGTGGCAGGATGACCTCATGGACTCACACGTGACTGCCGCCGATGAGGTCGTTGGACTTTGCCAGGATCTGATTCGCTTCGATACCTCCAACTACGGCCCCGACGGCGCCAAGGGCGAGCGGGAAGCGGCGGAGTACATCGCGGCCAAGCTCGACGAGGTCGGCATCACCTGTCAGGTCTTCGAGTCTGAGTCCCGGCGCACCACCTTGGTGGCTCACTGGGAGCCCGAGGGTTGCGATACCTCGTTGCCGCCACTGCTCATTCACGGTCACACCGATGTGGTGCCGGCCGTCGCCTCAGAATGGCAGGTTGATCCCTTCGCAGGCGAAGTGATCGACGATTACGTCTGGGGACGCGGCGCGGTCGACATGAAGGACTTCGACGCGATCATCCTGGCCGTGGTGCGCGAGCGTCAACGCAGTGGACGCCCGCCGCGGCGTCCCATCCGGCTGGTCTTCATCGCCGACGAAGAAGCCGGGGGAGAGCGGGGCTCGCAGTGGCTGGCCGAAAACCACCCCGACCTCATCGCGGACTGCACTGAGGCCATCGGAGAAGTCGGTGGCTTCTCCCTGACCGTGAACGGTCGACGCCTCTACCTGATCCAAACCGCCGAGAAGGGCATCGCCTGGCTAAAGCTGATCGCGGACGGTACCGCCGGACACGGCTCCATGCGCAACTCCGACAATGCCATCACAGAGTTGGCTGGTGCCGTCAGCCGGGTCGGCGCCTACGAGTGGCCCATCCGGCTGCACTCTTCGGTGCAACAGTTCTTGGAGGGGGTGGAGGACGTACTCGGCGTCCCGATCAAAGCCGACGAAGTGGAACAGACCTTGGCCCGGCTGGGATCGATCGCCCGCATGGTCGGCGCGACAGTATCCAACACCGCCAATCCGACGATGCTCAACAGCGGATACATGGTCAATGTCATCCCCGGCCAAGCCACCGCAGGCCTGGACGGACGCTTCCTGCCCGGCTACGAGGATGAGTTCTACGACACTCTGAAAGAACTGATCGGAGAGAAGGTTCGTCTGGAGGTCGTCCATGGCGACATCGCTGTGGAGACCAGCTTTGACGGTCACGTGGTTGACGCCATGACCGCCAGCTTGACCGCCGCCGACCCTGGCGCGCTGGTGCTGCCCTTCATGATGAGTGCCGGCACCGACGCTAAAGCCTGGTCCACCCTGGGAGTGCGCTGCTTCGGGTTCGCTCCGCTGCAACTGCCGCCCGAGCTGGACTTCACCGCGCTCTTCCACGGTGTGGACGAGCGCGTCCCGATCTCGGCACTGACCCACGGCTGCGTGGTGCTGGACGACTTCCTGGATCGAGCCTGAGTTATGGAGCCGATCGAGCGGGCCACCAGCTTCGGTGCCGACGTCGGCGCCTATGAACTGGGCCGACCCGATTGCGACGACGATCACGTCGCCTGGATGCTCGACGGCGTCGAAGGCCCCGTTCTTGACCTAGGCGCTGGCTCCGGGAAGCTCAGCCGGGCGATTGCCCGAGTCGGCTTCGACGTCATCGCCGTTGATCCCGACGCCGCCATGCTGGAGCGAAACGACGCCGCTGCCACCTATGTCGGCAGCGCCGATGCAATCCCGCTACCTGATGCCAGCGTGGCAGCGGTCACCGTCGGGCAGGCCTGGCACTGGTTCGATCCAGCCACCGCGGGGCCCGAAATCGCCCGAGTGTTGCGTCCGGGCGGACGCCTAGGGCTGATCTGGAACACCCGCGATACCAGCGACCCATTCGTCGCCGAACTGGCCGCCATCATCGGCCCGTCCCCGGCAGAGCAGATGGTCACCGACGACTCCGTTCTCAACGTGACCGGCTTCACACCGTTCGAGCGAGACCAGCGCCAGCGGGTGAGGATGATGACCGCACTCGAGATCGAGGCGATGGTCACCTCACGGAGTTGGTACCTCCTCGCCGAGCCGCAGCAGCAATCCGAGGTACTCGCTGGCGTCCGCAACCTCGTCGCCACGCATCCGCACAGCCGTGGCCGCGAGCGATTCGAGTACGCCTTGCACAGCACTGTGTACCGTGCTGACCTCGTCAGCGGATAGCTCAGAACAGCCCGATGGTCGGTTCGTCCTCTTCGACCACTCGCAGCGAACTCGGCCCGCCGGAGACATCGTCCAGAGCGGAGACGATCTCGGCGGGAAGCTCCAAATCCTCGGCAGCCAGATAGGGCTCCAACTGGGCCGGGGTGCGAGCACCCAGCAGGGGAGCGGTGACGCCGGGAGCATCGCGTACCCACAGCAGCGCCACTTGCGCTGGTTCGAACTCCAGGCCATCGGCGGCAATCATGACAGCCTCGGTTACGGCGCGGGAACGCTGCTCCAGGTAGGGCTCCACGAACCAGGAGAAGTGGTCGCTGGCCCCTCGGGAGTTCTTGGGGGTGCCGGTGCGGTACTTTCCGGTCAAGACGCCGCGTCCGATGGGGGACCACGGGAAGAACCCCAGCCCCAAAGCCTGTGCCGCGGGAATCACCTCGACCTCGGCTCGGCGGGCCAGCAGCGAGTACTCCACCTGGATGCTGGTCAATCGCGTCCGTCCGGGAAAGGCGGCCTGCCAGGTGGCCGCTTGAGCGGTCTGCCAGCCTACGAAGTTGCTCACCCCGGCGTAGCGAACATCCCCAGCAGTGACTGCGGTATCGATAGCCGCCAAAGACTCCTCAATTGGGGCATCTCCCCAGGCATGCAATTGCCACAGATCAATATGGTCGGTGCCCAGACGACGCAGCGACTCGCGCAGATCTGCGAGCAGAGTCGTGCGAGAAGTATCGACGACCCGCTGGCCCTCGCGAATACCGAAGCCGGCCTTGGTAGCAATCACCAGATCGTCGCGGGCCACATCGCCGGCCCGAATCAGTCGTCCAATGATGCGCTCGGCGTCCCCAGCGGCATACGCCGCTGCCGTGTCGATCAGATTGCCCCCGGCGGCGACGAACTTACGCAGCAGCGTGCGCGCATCACTCAGCGTGGTCTCTCGACCCCAGGTGAGGGTCCCCAAACCCAAACGGGATACCTGGAGACCGCTGCGTCCCACCGCCCGTTGTTGCATGCACCAACCTTAGGGTTGCAGCACGCCGGCGAGCAGCAACCCGGCCACGACAGCGGCCAGGGCGAGTCGGTACCACACGAAAATCGAGAAGGTGTGCTTGCTGACATAGCGCAGCAGCCAGTGGATCACAGCCAGCCCAACCCCGAAGGAGATCACTGTGGCCACGATCGTCGGTCCCCAACTCACCGTCGGATCGCCAGGGATGTCTTTCAACTCGTACAGCCCTGAAATGAACACTGCCGGCACGGCCAGCAGGAACGCGAATCGCGCCGAGGCTTCGCGGGTGTAGCCCAAGAACAAACCACCGGCGATCGTGGCACCGCTTCGAGACACTCCAGGGATCAGCGCCAGAGCTTGGGCCAACCCCAGCGCCAGACCGTCAACCCAGGTCATCTCGTGCAGCTGATACTCAGTCTTGGCGACCCGATCAGCGATCCACAACACCACCGCGAATCCAGCCAGCATCGCCACCGTGACCCACAGATTGCGCAAATCAGTCTTGATGAAGTCCTGGAAGAGCAGCCCCAGTACGCCGATCGGGATCGAGCCCAGAATCACCAACCAGCCCAGTCGGGCGTCGGGGTCATTGCGCGGGATACGTCCGAACAGAGCCAAGAACCACCGAGAAATGATTCGGCCGATGTCTTTGGCGAAGTAGACGACCACAGCGGTCTCGGTGCCCAGTTGGGTAACGGCGGTGAAGGCCGCCCCCGGATCGTGACCGCTGAAGAACAACTGACCAATGATCGACTGGTGAGCGCTGGAGGAGATTGGCAGAAACTCTGTGAGACCTTGCACGATTCCCAGCACGATGGCTTCCAGCCAACCCATTGACGACCCCTTTCGATCCGCGCCAAGCCTAGGCCCTCACCAAAGGTAGGCTCGCCCCATGCAAGCTTGGGACGCGGTGCCGGTGCCCAAATTGCCGCCATCGGCTCACCGGGTGCGCTTGTACAACCCGCGAACCCGCGACCTCGTGGCGGTGGGGCCCCAGACAGGCGAGGCACGGCTGTACGCCTGCGGCATCACCCCTTACGACGCGACTCACCTGGGCCATGCCTTCACCTACGTGACCATCGACCTTCTGGTGCGGGCCTGGCGCGACGCGGGACTGGGCGTCCGATATGCCCAAAACATCACCGATGTTGATGACCCGTTGCTGGAGCGAGCCACGGCGACCGCGCGCGACTGGGCGGAGTTGGCGGCCGAACAGATCGAGCTGTACCGCGCAGACATGGCGGCCCTGCGAGTGCTACCGCCCAGCCACTTCGTCGGGGTGGTGGAGGCTATGGACATGATCGCCGACACCGCGACCGCGTTGCGTGATGGCGGCGATGCCTACGCGATTCCTGACCCGGAGTATCCCGACTGGTATTTCCGGGTCGACGAAGCCGGACTGTTGGAGCGAACCGGGCTACCTCGCGATCAGGCTTTGGCTCTTTTCGCCGAGCGCGGTGGGGATCCCGGGCGTGCCGGAAAGCACCACCAACTCGACGCGCTGCTGTGGCGCCGGGCCCGGCCCGATGAGCCCGCCTGGGATTCGGCGCTCGGGCGAGGGCGTCCCGGGTGGCACATCGAATGTGCGGCGATCGCACTGGCAACACTTGGCGCAGACTTCGATGTTCAAGCCGGAGGCAGCGATCTGGCCTTTCCGCATCATCCGATGTCGGCACTACAAGCGGAAATGGTGTCCCATCAGCCGTGTGATCACGCCGCGCTGCACACTGCGATGGTGGCCTACGACGGTCAGAAGATGAGCAAGTCACTGGGCAATCTGGTATTCGTTCATCGGCTTCTCGCCGATGGTGCCGATCCGATGGCGGTGCGCCTGATGTTGCTGGCCCAGCACTATCGCAGCGACTGGGAGTACACCCCCGAACTGCTGCGGGTCGCCACTCGCCGCTTGGCCCGCTGGCGTGCGGCGGTCCACCGACCCGCCGGTCCCGATGCCGAGCCGCTGCTGGCCGCGGTGCGGGCGGCACTGAGTAGTGATCTCGATGCACCAACCGCCCTGGGCGAGATTGACCTGTGGGCAGCATCGAAAGGTGCGACCAGCACTGCCGCCCCCGCCGCAGTGCGCGATGCCGTCGATGCCCTACTCGGCGTCAGGCTCTGACCGAGAACTGCATCCAGATCGGGGCCGTCACGGTCAATCGACGACATCGATGGCATCTGCGTGCAGATTCCAGACACGATCCGTTTGCCGAATCAGACTGAGGCAGTACTCGGGCCGGTCAGCGAGGTCCTGCCAGGTCAGGCGCAGCACCGGGTAGCCGTGACCGACCAGCAGGTTCTGTCGATCGCGATCTCGCTGAAACGCTGCTAGCCCACCATGAACCTGGTAGCCGTCCACTTCCACGACGAGCCGGCTGGCCTCAAACAGCACATCGGGAATCACCGTGGGGCCGTCGAGCCGAAGTCGGCGATTCGCGACCCACCCGCTGACCCCACTGAGCAGAGCGTGCAGCCGACGCTCCGCCGGTGACCACGGGTTGGCCGCCAGTGAGCGAAGCACCCGCATACGTTCCGGATGCCCGCGGGTGGCGGTGAGGGCAGTCGCAGCCTCATACAGGGCATCGATGCTGACCATTCCCTTACGCAACAGGTGCATCGCGGCCTGACCATCATCGTGGGCCGCGACCTCGGCGCCGGCATACGACGGTGAGGCCAGTGTGAGGCCATGGGTCCGGTGGATGTGCTCGGCAGCGATTCGGCGATGGGTGAGCCGCACTGTGGCCGGGGCGCAGAGCGAGGAGGGGTGGGCAAGCTGCAGCGGTGTGCGGGGTTCCTGGTCGAGCCACAGCGAGACTGCCGTCGCATCATGGAACACCGCCTGCGGCGCCCAGCGGCACAGTGCTCGCAGCCGCAATCGGGGCGACACCTGTGCGGGATCAGCGAAGACACCGGGGTGCAGTCGCTGGAGGTGTCCGGCACGCCAACGGCGGTTGAGAGTGCGAGCCAACGAGGGGTGCTCTCGAGCGAGGATGAACCCGTCTTGGGCGAGTGCCTTCTCAATAGTGTCCACGCTGCTGATTCTCGGTACCGGGCCGAACCACAGCCAGGGATTCCGGCGCCGGTGGGTGACCAGAATCTGCATCCACAGGGGCCACCGGCGCGATGGCGGCAGTCTGGAACAGCATCGGGCAGCAGATTCTGGCCACTAGGTCGTTGTGACCAGCGCCGCGTGCTGCCGGTAGGCTCTGCCTACGTGAGCAAATCCTTCGAAGATCTTTTCGCTGAACTCCAGGTGTGTGCGGCCACCCGGCCGGTTGGTTCGGGCACCGTGCGCGAGTTGGACGCCGGTGTCCATGCGATCGGCAAGAAGATCGTGGAGGAAGCCGCCGAGGTGTGGATGGCCGCCGAATATCAGTCGAAGGCTGAAACCGCCGAAGAGATCAGCCAGTTGCTCTACCACCTCCAGGTGATGATGATCGCCTTGGATCTGGACCTCGAAGACATCTACGAATACCTGTGAGCCGAAGGGACCCTGCGATGGCGGCGGAGCTGTTGAAGATTGCGGTGCCCAACAAGGGCTCGCTGGCCGAAGGCGCGGCCGGTGTCTTGCGCGAAGCCGGCTACCGGCAACGCCACGACACCAAAGATCTGGTGCTGGTCGACGACGCCAACGGTGTCGAGTTCTACTATCTGCGTCCGCGTGACATCGCGGTGTACGTGGGGGAGGGCACCCTCGACTTGGGCATCACCGGACGCGACATGCTGCTGGACTCCGGTGCTGAAGCCGACGAGGTCCTCAGTCTCGGATTCGGCGGAACCCGCTTCCGGTTCGCAGCTCCCGGCGGTTCGACGATGACGGTGGCCGATCTCGAAGGGACCCGCATCGCCACCTCCTATGCCGGACTGGTCGGTGCCTTCTTAGAGCGCGAAGGGATCTCGGCACGACTGATCCATCTCGATGGGGCGGTGGAATCCTCGGTGCGTCTGGGCGTGGCCGATGTGGTGGCTGACGTCGTGGAGACCGGGACCACGCTAAAAAAGGCTGGCCTGGAACTGTTCGGTGAGGCGATTCTGGAATCCGAGGCAGTGCTGATCCAGCGCCGCGGCGTGGCCGCTCCGGACGGACTGGAACTGCTGGTGCGGCGCCTCAATGGCGTCCTCACCGCCCGCGACTACCTCATGGTCGACTACAACGTCACCACCGACCGCCTCGCTGCGGCCTCCGCCGTGACTCCCGGGCTGGACGCCCCCACGGTTTCCCCCTTGGCCAAAGAAGGATGGGTCGCGGTGCGCGCCATGATTCCGGCCAAGCAAGCTCAGCAGATCATGGATCAGCTCTGGGAAGTCGGAGCCGAAGCGATCCTGGTCACCAGCATCCACGCCTGTCGGCTGTAGTTACCCGTCGGCCGGGATGCTCGCTCCGTGCCGAAGGGAAAAACACCGGAGACCCTTGACAGTTACGTAACGTCACAGGGGGACACTGAGGTGTGCGAGTCAAAGAGCTAGCTGATCTCGGGCACACCTCGGTCAGGACGGTGCGCTACTACCACCATGTCGGCTTGCTGCCGGTGCCGCCGTCGATCAACGGCATCCGTGACTACGACCTCTACCATTTGGCCCGGCTGCTACGCATCCGATGGCTGGTCGATTCGGGCCTACCACTGCGCTCGATCCGTGAGGTACTGGTCGAACCCGGTGGTGTTCCCTCGCAGGACACCGCCGCAGAACTGCGCCAAGCCCTCGACTCGGTGGACGCCCGTATCGCGACCCTGACCGCGCAACGCGATGGCCTGGTGTCGTTGCTGGAGCAATCAGACGAGGGCCGGTTGACTCCGCTGCCGCGCGTGCTGGCCAACCTGTACGACCGCCTCGCCGAGGCGATGCCCAATCCGGCGGCGCGCAAGACAGTCGAGGGTGAGCGGCACGTGATGATCTACCTAGCCGTTCACGGACTGCTCCCGGCGAGCCTGACCGCTTTGGCCGCCGAGATCGATCAGGACGACGAGGCCGAGACCGTCGCCATCTTTGAAGGCGTGGCGCGCCTGGCCGATACCGACTCTGACGATGCCGAGCAGCTCATCGCCCAGCTTGTCGAATCCACGCGGCGCCTGTATCGACGTCATCCCGAGGCCGTGCAGCGGATGCTCGCCGATCTCCCTCAGGGCTTGGCCGGAAATGCGTTCTGGGCCACGGTGCGACGGCTGGCGCAATACGCCTTCGAGGCCCCCCAGCAGCGGCTACTGATAGATGCACTCGCCCGCGAACTGAACGCTGAACCGGACATTCAACGCGCTTTGGCCGGATCGTTCTCACCACTCACCGCTGAGGGAGCCTGACATGTCCTATATACCCAAACATCAACTGCGAGCCGATGCCGCGGGCGACGATCCCTCGGTGCGGCTGTCCGCAGTCACCAAGAGCTACCAAACAGGGGACGTCGCGGTCCTGGCCTTGCGCGGGGTGAACCTGACGGTGCCACAGGGCCAGTTCGTCGTGATTCTTGGACCATCGGGTTCGGGCAAGACCACATTGATGAATGTGATCGGGGGCATCGAGACTCCCAGCGCCGGCGAGGTCGTCGTCTCCGGGTCGGACCTCACCGGCAGCGACGAATCCTCACTGACCGACTACCGGCGTCGGGAGGTGGGGTTCGTCTTCCAGTTCTTCAACCTGATCCCGACCCTGACTGCCTTCGAAAATGTGGCTCTGGTGGCCGAACTGGTCGGGTTAGGGGAGGCTGAGGCCCGCGCGGCTTTGACCGAGGTGGGGTTGGCCGAACGTGCCGATCACTTCCCCTCGGCCTTGTCCGGCGGCGAGCAGCAGCGGCAACAGCAGCGCGTGGCGCTGGCCCGCGCGCTGGCCAACGAGCCGCCGCTGCTGCTCTGCGACGAGCCGACCGGCAACCTGGACACCGCGAACACGGCCGTGGTCTACGACCTGTTCCGCACGATCAACAAGGAGCTCGGCACGACCTTCCTCATCGTCACGCACGACCGGAAGGTGGCGCAGCAGACCGACCGCATCCTCGAGGTGCTCGA
>DMIX01000047.1 GCA_003451975.1 Propionibacteriaceae bacterium | reverse complement strand
CCATCAGCCAGTCCGGCGAGACCGCCGACACCTTGATGGCGATCCGGCACGCCCGTGAACAGAAGGCGAAAGTGATCGCCATCTGCAACACCAACGGAGCCACCATTCCGCGCGAATCCGATGCCGTGATCTACACCCATGCCGGTCCCGAGATCGGCGTCGCCTCCACCAAGGGCTTCCTCACTCAGGTGGCGGCCTGCTACCTGCTGGGGCTGTATCTTGCTCAGGTGCGCGGCACCATGTTCGACGACGAGATCCACAACGTCATGAACGAGTTGGCGGCGACGCCGCCGCTGATCCAGGAAGTACTCGATCGGATCGGTCAGATTCGCGAGGTGGCGGCCCGGTTCGTCGACACGCGTTCGGTGCTCTTCCTGGGACGCCACGTCGGCTACCCGGTGGCACTGGAGGGGGCGCTCAAGCTGAAGGAGCTGGCCTATCTGCACGCCGAGGGATTCCCGGCCGGAGAGCTCAAGCATGGGCCGATCGCGTTGGTGGAGGATCAGCTTCCGATCTTCGTGGTGGTGCCGCCGCAGGGTCGCGACCAGCTTCACGACAAGGTGGTCTCCAACATCCAAGAGGTGCGCGCTCGTGGCGCTTTGACCATCGTGCTGGCCGAGGAGGGTGATGTCGAGGTGGAGCCCTATGCCGACATCCTTTTCTCGCTGCCCAAGGTGTCAACGCTGCTGCAGCCGTTGGTCGCCACGGTGCCGCTGCAGATGTTCGCCTGCGAATTGGCGACGTTGAAGGGCTTCGACGTCGATCAACCCCGTAATCTGGCCAAGAGCGTCACGGTGGAGTGAACCACAACGGAGTGTTGACATGATCGTAGGCATTGGGTTGGACATCACCGAGGTCTTCCGGTTCTCGCGGGCGACCGAACGGACCGGGGTCCCGGAGCGGCTTTTCACTGAAGCGGAGCGTGACGCGCCCACCGAACGTCTGGCCGGGCGGTTCGCAGCCAAGGAGGCGTTGGCGAAGGCCGTGGGCGCACCGCGTGGCCTGGTCTGGACCGATGTTGAGGTGCTGTCGGAGGAATCCGGTCAGCCCTACTTCGTGTTCCATGGCACCGTCGCCGAGCGATTGGCCGAACTTGGGGTGTCTAATGTGTTCTTGTCGATCACCCACGATGCCGGCGTCGCGGCGGCGATGGTGGTCTGCGAGTCGTGATTCTCGGCTACCGCGTCGCGCAGGTCCGAGCCGCTGAGGAGCGGGCCTTCGCCGACGTGGGAGCAGACACCTTGATGCAGCGGGCTGCTGCCGGACTGGCCACCGCAGTGATGCGTCGGTTGCCTCTGTGGACCCGAACCGGTGCCGTCTACGGCGCTCGGGTGCTGCTAGTTCTCGGGTCGGGCAACAACGGTGGGGACGCGCTCTACGCCGGTGTGCGGCTGGCCCGCCGCGGGGTGTCGGTGTCGGCCTGGCGGGTGGGATCCACGGTTCATGAGAACGGCTGGGCTGCTTTCCTGGCTGCGGGTGGACGGGAAGTGGACCGTGTCGAGTCCCAGGATCAGTTGAGCCGCCTGGACGCTGTGATCGATGGCGTGGCCGGTATCGGGTCACGGCCAGGGCTGAGTTCAGAAGTGGCTGGTTTCGCGGACCGGTGCGTCGCGCTGGGCGTGCCGGTGGTGGCGGTGGATCTGCCGTCCGGGCTGGCGCCGGAGCCGCCCTTCGTTGATGCTCCGCATTTCAGGGCCGCGCTCACCGTGACCTTCGGCGGTCACAAGTTGTGTCAACTCATGGAGCCGGCGAAGACGGCCTGTGGGGAGGTTCAGTTGGTCGATATCGGGCTGCGTTTCGACCAGCCAGCGCTTCGACAGTGGACCGCTTCGGACCTGGTCGAACACTGGCCGGTTCCCGATGCCTGCAGCGACAAGTATTCCCGCGGCGTGGTGGGGCTGAACACCGGCTCGACCGACTACCCGGGAGCGGCCGTCCTAGGCGCGGCCGGTGCCACCCACGCCGGTGCCGGCATGGTGCGCTATCTGGGGCCTGCCGACGTTGCCCGGGCTGTGGTTGCCCACCTTCCGAATGTCGTTTCGGCCCCCGGTCGGGTGCAGGCGTTGGTGCTCGGCTCCGGCTGGGGTAACCGAGGCCCGGCCGCAGCGGTCGCCGAGGCTGTGGCATCGGGAATGCCGCTGGTGATCGACGCCGACGCACTGCGCCACCTTCCCGAGCGAGGACGCCTCGACGTGCTGCTGACTACGCATGCCGGTGAACTGGCCTACCTGTTGGGGGAGGACCGCGACGCCGTGACCGCCGACCCGATGACAGCGGTGCGCCATGCTGCGGACCGAACCGGCTGCACGGTGTTGGTGAAGGGTGCCAGCCAATATCTGGCGACCCCGGACGATGCCGTCGTCGAGTGCGCCCTGCCGGGGCCTGCGTGGACGGCGCAGGCGGGATCGGGGGATGTGCTGGCCGGGATCGCCGGAGCAGTACTGGCCGCAGGACGCGACGCTCGCATTGCCGGTGTCGCTGCGGCGAGCATGCAGGCGTGTGCTGCTTCGTCAACACCGGGTCCGGTGACGCCACAGGAGCTTGCCGCAGTGCTGCCGCAGGCCATCGATGCGCTCCTGCGGGAACAACCCTGAACGTTTGCGTCACAACATTGTCTGTGACTGCACGAACGTGCAGAACTGGTCGAAAAAAATAACCATCACGTCACAATGTGTGCCCAAACGCGGCCACGGTCTTCCGTCGCTGCATTTGGCGGGATACTAAGGCCTCATGCCGCAAACTCCAGCGGCAGGAATGTTGCCCGACGTCGGGCGACGTGCTCTCTATGAGGAGGTCAAATGCGAGTTACCACTCGTGTCGATGCCGTTGCCGCGCTGGCAGCCGCTGGCCTGATGGTCAGTTCATGTTCGGGTGGCACCCCCGCGGCTAGCGGTTCTGCCATCACCGTCCGCGGTTGCACCCCGGAAAACCCCCTGATCGGTACCTCAACCAATGAGGTCTGTGGTGGCAACGTCCTAGACGCCATCACCGCCAAGCTGGTCCACTACAACCCTGACACCGCCGCCCCTGAGCTCGATATCGCGAAGTCGATCGAGACCACGGACGCCACCAATTTCACCGTGACGTTGAACCAGGGTTACAAGTTCGCTGACGGCACCGAGGTTAAGGCCAAGAACTTCGTTGACGCCTGGAACTGGGGCGCTTACGGTCCGAACGGTCAGTTGAACTCCTACTTCTTCGAGCCCATCGCCGGCTACAACGACGTGCAGTGCGGCTACACCGCCGAAGGCGAGGCCGACTGTGAGAACCAGCCGCCGAAGGCTGAGACCATGAGCGGTCTGAAGGTTGTTGATGACTACACCTTCACCATCACCACCAGCTCGCCGACCTCGAACCTTGAGGTTCGTCTGGGCTACACCGCGTTCATGCCGCAGCCTGACGCCTTCTTCGCTGACACCTCCGAGGGCAAGAAGACCTTCGGTGATGCCCCGGTCGGCGCCGGCCCCTACAAGCTGACCTCGAAGACCGACACCGAGATGGTCCTGGAGAAGTTCGCTGACTACTCCGGCAAGAACACTGGTTCGGTGGACAAGATCACCTTCCGCATCTACAACGACACCAGCGCGGCCTACAACGACGTTGTAGCCAACAATCTTGATGTCACCGATGTGATCCCCTCCGACCAGTTGGTCGACGACGCCTGGAAGACCGATCTCGAGGGCCGCAACGGTGTCCGCGACACCGGCATCATTCAGGTGCTGACCTTCTCTCCGAAGGACGACAACTTCAAGAACACCAAGATGCGCGACGCCATTTCAATGGGCTTCGATCGCGCGTTGATCACCAAGCAGATCTTCGCTGGTGCTCGGACCCCGGCCACCGGCTGGGTCTCCCCGGTGGTGGACGGCTACAAGGCCGACGCCTGTGGCGAGAACTGCACCTTCGATGCCGCCAAGGCCAAGCAGCTCTACACCGAGGCCGGTGGCTACAAGGGCACCATGCCGATCTACGTGAACGGTGACGGTGGTCACAAGCTGTGGGCCGATGCCTTCTGCAACCAGCTGAAGCAGAACCTGGGCATGAAGTGCTCCGTCGAGGTGACGCCGGACTTCAGCACCCTGCGCAAGGGCATCAACGCCCGTGAGTACAAGGGCCTGTACCGTGGTGGCTGGCAGATGGACTACCCGTCGATCGAGAACTTCTTGACCCCGATCTACGCAACGGGTGCTTCGTCCAACGACGGCGACTACTCCAACCCGAAGTTCGACGCCCTGCTGAAGCAGGCAGCCGCGGCCAAGACCAACGACGAGGCCAACGCGCTGTACCAGCAGGCTGAGGAGATCCTTGGTCAGGACATGCCGACGATTCCGCTGTGGTACCAGCAGAGCCAGTTCGGTTGGTCGACCAAGATCAAGTCGATCAAGATGACTCCGTTCTCGACCTTCGACTTCGGTTCGGTCGTCTTGAACTAGTCTGCAGTCTGAGCGTGATCGGCCCGCCGGTTACTACCGGCGGGCCGATTCGCCTCGGATGCAGTCTTGGAGGTGTTGATGGGCAAGTTCATTGTCCGACGAATTTTGCAGATGATCCCCGTCTTGCTGGGGACGACCTTTCTGATCTATGCGCTTGTGTTCTTACTCCCGGGCGATCCAACGGCGGGTCGTTGTGGGGACAGGCCGTGCTCTGCGACGTATGTTGCGGCCTTCCGCGCCGAGTACAACCTCGATAAGCCGTTCATCGTGCAGTACGCCCTGTACTTGAGCAAGCTGGTTCAAGGTGACTTGGGCACGAACTTCTACGGCAATACGGTGCTTCACGAGCTTGCGATCCGATACCCGGTGACGCTGAAGCTGGCGCTGATCGCGATTGTGTTCGAGATCGTGGTGGGTATTTCAGCCGGCGTGCTGGCAGGGATTCGCAAGGGCAAGTTCGCCGACAACCTGGTTACGGTGAGCACCTTGCTGTTGATCTCGATACCGGTGTTCGTGCTGGGCGGCGTTGCGCAGATGATCTTCGGCATCAAGTTGGGTTGGTTCCCGGTGACTGCCACTGAGGGGACGTGGTATCAACTCTTGTTACCAGGGATTGTGCTGGGGTCACTTTCGGTGGCCTACACGGCTCGACTGACCCGAACCAATCTCGTGGAGAACCTCCGTGCTGATTACGTTCGCACGGCGAAAGCAAAGGGACTGGCACCCCAACGCGCCATCGGCATTCACACCTTGCGCAACTCGCTGATTCCGGTAGTCACCTACATCGGGGCCAGCTTTGGTGCGCTCATGGGTGGGGCGATCGTGACCGAACGGATTTTCAATATCAACGGAATCGGCAACTTCATCTATCGCAGCATCAGCCAGCGAGACGGCGTCAGCGTGGTCGGAGCAGTGGTAGTGCTCGTCTTCGTCTACCTCATCGTCAATCTCTTGGTCGACATCCTCTACGGTGTCTTGGACCCGAGGATCAGCCATGACTGAACGCCCCAACGCTGAACCAGAGAACCTGACTCAGCCGCAGATCATGCAACCCCAGGCTGAGATCGATGCCTCAGCACGCGAGGTGAATCTCGACCTCCAGCCGGCGATCTCGGCGCGCTCTCTCGGCGCTGACGCCTGGGAAGCCATGCGTCGCAGCCCGTTGTTCTGGATCTCGGCGTCGTTGATCGTGATCTTCGTGTTGATGGCCATCTTCCCCGCTTTGTTCACCAACAAGGACCCTTACGACTGCCCGCTGGAATTGGCACGTGAAGCGCCGAGCCCGGATGCCTGGTTCGGCAAAGATCTGCTGGGGTGCGATGTCTATGCGCGAACCATCTACGGTGCCCGGGCGTCGATCCTGGTCGGTGTGCTGACTGCCTTCGTGACGGCCGTAATCGGCGTCGGAATCGGAACCGCCGGTGGCTATGTCGGTCGTTGGGTCGACACCCTGCTCTCCCGCACTGCCGATGTCTTCTTCGCGATTCCGTTGCTGTTGGGCGGCATCCTCATCATGTTCACCTTCCCGTCGACGGCGGAGACCCCCTACATGGTGGTGGTCTTCAAAGTCGTGATCGCCATGGCGATCCTGGGGTGGCCGAATATCTTCCGACTGATGCGTTCGAGCGTCATTCAGGTGAACCCCCTGGAATACGTGCAAGCAGCGCGGGCGCTGGGTGGCAGCCCGTGGCGGGTGGTCACCTCTCACGTCGTGCCGAACTCGATGGTTCCGGTGATCGTGGTCTCAACCATCGACCTGGGCGCCTACATCGCGACCGAGGCCACCTTGTCGTTCTTGGGAATCGGGCTGCGGGAGCCGGCGATCTCATGGGGGCAGGCGATCTCCGATGCCTCCGGTCTGGGCTATATCCGGGCCGCCCCGCACATGCTGATCTTCCCGTCTGTCTTTCTGTCACTGACTGTGCTGGCCTTCATCATGATGGGCGAAGTGGTCCGTGACGCCATGGATCCGAAGCTGAGGTGACGACGGTGAACACCAACGAAAGGCTCCTGGAGGTCAATGACCTACGCGTGGAGTTCCGGATGCGCGATGGCATAGCCCACGCCATCAACGGCGTTTCTTTTGATCTGCACGCCCGCGAAACCCTGGCAATCCTGGGTGAATCCGGCTCGGGAAAGTCCGTGACGGCGCAAGCCATCATGGGCATCCTGGACAGCCCTCCGGGATTCGTGACCGGCGGTGAAGTGAAGTTCCGGGGTACCGACCTGCTCACGCAGCCGGAGAAGGAACGCCGCAAGGTGCGCGGCCCCGGAATCTCGATGATCTTCCAGGACGCGCTCAGCTCGCTGAACCCGGTCTTCCCGGTCGGCTGGCAGATCGCGGAGATGTTCCGCCAACACCGCGGTATGAACCGCGCCGATGCCGAGGCCAAAGCCATTGAGTTGATGGAGCGAGTGCATATTCCGGCCGCCAGAGAGCGGGTGCGCGCCTATCCGCATCAGTTCTCCGGCGGTATGCGCCAGCGCATCATGATCGCCATGGCGATCGCTCTGGACCCGGTGGTCCTGATCGCCGACGAGCCGACCACCGCCTTGGACGTGACCGTGCAGGCCCAGATCATGGGCCTGCTGAAGGAACTGCAGGACGAAGCCGGAATGGGCCTGATCCTGATCACTCACGATCTGGGCGTGGTGGCTGACGTCGCCGACCGCATCGCTGTGATGTACGCCGGACGGTTGGTTGAGACTTCCGGCGTGGTGGACCTGTACGCCCGACCGGCGCATCCCTACACCAAGGGGTTGCTGGAGTCGATCCCGCGGCTGGATCTGAAGGGGCAGACGCTGAATGCGATCGGTGGTCTACCGCCGAACCTGTTGGCGATGCCGGCTGGTTGCCCCTTCCATCCGCGCTGTCGCTACGCCGTGGACATCTGCCGGGAGGGCGAACCGCCACCACTAGAAGAGGTGGTCGCCGGCCGTGCGGCAGCGTGCCATCGTGTAAGGGAGGTGTACGGCGATGAATGATGATGTGATCCTTTCCGCCGAGGACCTGGTGAAGTACTACCCGATCAAGACCGGTGTGATCCGCCGGGTTACCGGTCATGTTCGTGCCGTCGATGGAGTCAGCTTCGAGCTGCGTCGCGGTGAGACCCTGGGTGTGGTCGGCGAGTCCGGCTGCGGCAAGTCGACCCTGGGTCGGCTCTTGATGCGGCTGGAGGAGCCCACCAGTGGCCGGGTGACCTTCGACGGTATCGACATGTACTCCCAGAAGGGTGGCGCGATGCGCAGGCTGCGTCGTGACATCCAGATCGTCTTCCAGGACCCGTATACGTCGCTGAATCCGCGGATGACCGTCGGGGACATCATCGGCGAGCCGTTCGACATCCATCCGGAGGTGGCCCCGAAGGGGTCCCGCCGTCAGAAGGTGCGCGACCTGCTCGACTTGGTGGGTCTCTCACCCGAACACATCAACCGCTACCCGCATCAGTTCTCCGGTGGGCAGCGCCAGCGGATCGGCGTGGCCCGAGGTCTGGCCTTGAACCCCAAGGTGTTGATCTGTGACGAGCCGGTGTCGGCGCTGGACGTGTCGGT
>DMIX01000312.1 GCA_003451975.1 Propionibacteriaceae bacterium | reverse complement strand
GACGGTAACCACGGCACCTGCATCAGCAGGGGCAAGGGTGTATTCGGAATCGGTTGCGCCCGCGATGGCAGATCCCGAACGCAGCCATTGATAGCTCACCGCGTCCGGAGTCGGCGTCCAGGTTCCCGCATCGGCACTCAACACGGCACCCACCGTGAATACTCCGGTCACGGTGACCTCTGAGGGACCGCTCAGCTTGGCGGCGGCGACGGCGGAGGTGGCATCGGAGGTCAGTGTCTTGGCGGCATAACCACTGCGGGTACCGGTCACGGCTACGGTAATGGCCTTGCCGACCTCGTCGGGAGTGAGCTGGTAGCTGTTCGTCTCAGCGTCGGGGATGAGATCACCGTCAGCGAACCAGGCGTACGACAGCGTGGTCGGCAGCGGGGACCACGCACCGGCAGTAGCGTGCAGCGTTTGGCCCATGATCGCGTTGCCACTGATGACGGGGGCTGTCGCTGCGAAGCTGCTCGCCGCCACGGCTTCGCCTGCCGCAGACGTCAGGACGACTGTGGCGTAGCCCGCGCGTTCAGCGGTCACCTGGACGGTGATGTGCTCGTCCAGATCAGCAGAGCCGAGCTCGTAGGCCGCCGCAGTGGCACCATCGACTGCCACACCGTCGCGCAGCCACTGGTAGCTGACCTTGTCCGGCGTCGGAGTCCAGGCCATCGAATCGACCCGCAGCGTCTGACCGACGGCATTCTCGCCTGTTACGGTGACCGATTCCGGGCCGGACAGCTGCGCCGCTGCCACCGCGTCGGTGTCTGCCGACGTGGTAGTGGTGTCGGCGTAGCCTGCGGCGGTGCCGGTGACCTGCACCGAAATCACGGCGCCGATGTCGGCAACACCCAGCAAGTAGTTGCTGCCGGTCGCTCCGTCAATGGCAACACCGTCGCGCAGCCACTGCCAGGCCAGATTGGCTGTCGGCTGCCAGGCGCCCAGCGACGCGGAGAGCACCTGACCGAAAACCGGACTGCCCGAGATCGTCGGCTGGGTGGTCACGAAGCTGCCTGCCGCCACCTCAGTGCTGCTGGTCGACGTCGCGGTGGCATCGGCATAGCCGGTCTTGCGAGCAGTAACCGCCACCGTGATGAGGTGACCCTCGTCACTGGCACCGAGGGTGTAACTGGCACTGGTCTTGCCGGAAAGCGTGTCGCCGTCACTCTTCCATTGATAGGTGAAGGCGTCAGGCTCGGGGCTCCACTCCCCCGGGTCGGCGGACAACGTCTGCCCGACGGCCATCGAGCCCGCCACGCTGATCGATTGCGGAGCGCTCAAGGTTCCCTGCGGAACCACTGCGGTCGGGTCGGAGAGCACGGTCAATGATTGATAGCCGGTGGCCGTGCCGGTCTGGGCGACGGTAATGGCCTTGCCGACATCGGCGGCAGTAACCTCGTAGGTGTACCCGGTGGCACCGGAAATCGCATAGCCAGCGCGGTACCACTGGCAGCTCAATGACGGTGACGGCGCCCAGTAGCCGGTGCCCACCTGCAGCGTTTGACCGATGGCCACGGTGCCCACGATCACGGGCTTGTCGCCGTGCATGGTGCCGAGCGCAACGACTGTGGCCACTGAGGACAGCGACGTGTTGGCGTAGCCATCCTTGCTGGCCGTGACCCGAACCGAGACGGCCTTGTTCGCGTCGTCGGCGGTGAGGGTGTAGCTGGCTGCGTTCGCATCGGTGATGGCCACACCGTTGCGCAACCACTGGTAGGCCAGTTGCTGTGGTGTGGGTGCCCAGGTGCCTGCGTCAACGCTCACGGTGTTGCCCACGGCAAAGGTGCCTGACAGGGTGACGTCATCGGGAGCGGTGAAGCTGGCCGTGACGATCGGGACGGTCACTGCAGCAGTGGCGGTAGCCGGAGCGTATTCGTCTCGCGTCGCAGTAACCACGACGCTGATCTCGGCCCCGAGGTCAGCGGCCCGCACCTGGTAGGTGCTGCTGGTGGCGCCTTCGATGTCCACGCCGTCTGCTCGCCATTGGTAGGACAGCTCCGTGGGCTCAGGATCCCAGGTCCCGGGGTCAACGGTGAGGGTCGCATCCACCTGCGCCGAACCCGAGATCGTCGGGGTAGGCACCGTGAAGGTGTGATAGGCCGCGACGACAGTCAACGTGCCGGAGAACTCCGAGCCAGTCTCCGCCAAGTCGCCGCTGCGGAAGCTCACCGTGAAGGTACCCTCGGCGTCGGCGGTGAGTTTCCCGTCTGTCACGCTCAATCCAGCGGGCAGTTCACCCAGCGTAGCGAGGTCGCCGTTACGGTCCAGCAACGGAATCGTGGTCGCAACCTGAGGCACGACGGCCAAGGAAACAGCCTGATCGCGGGTATTGATGAGGTAGGCCGTCGAAGCGCTCAACGAACTGAGATCGGCAATCTGGTTGTGATGCAGTTCGATCTGATTGAGCATCCACTTGCCAGCCAGCGGGCTCACCTCGGAAATCTGATTATCGCTGGCATTGACGCTCAGCAGCATCGACAGATTCGTCAGCGGCGAGAGGCTAGTGATGTTGTTGCTGGAGACGTCCAGAATCATCAGCGACGACCGCGTCGCCAGCGGGGCCAGGCTACTGATCCGGTTCCGTGATGCGTCCAGTGTGGTGAGTCTGCTCAGCTTGTCCACGCCTGCCAGCGAGGAGATCTGGTTGCCCGACACCTTCACTGTTCGCAGTTGCGCGTTGGTCGAGGTGAAATCTGCGACATCACTGAGTTGATTGTCGGAGGCATCTACCGACTGCAGCCGGTCCAGGGCAGAGATCGCACTCAGGTCGGTGAGTTGGTTCCCCGAGATGTCGAGGCTACGCATGCCTGTCAGCCCGGCCAATGCGTCCACGTCGGTCAGGTAGTTGTTGGCGAGTTTCACATAGGCCAGGGCGGGCAGGTCGGCGAGAGCGTCGATGTTGCGCACCACATTGTCGCTCAAACTGAGGATCTGCAGGTTAGTGAGCTCGGCCAGCGGAGTCAGATCGGCGAGGTGATTGTCGATCAAGTTGACCGATACCAAGGTGTGCAGCTCGGCCAGCGGCGTCAGGTCGTCGATGGAGTTCCCCGGGGCGTCGAAGGCGGCCAGGTTGGTGAGGTATTGGGCCCCTTCCAGCGACATGATCGACAGGTCCGGGCAGTTCAGGTCCGTGACGGTGGCAAGGTCAAGATTGCTGAAGACCTGGGGGGTGGGATGGATATCCAACCGATCGGCCACGCAATCGGCCAGGGGCAGGCTCTCGAAGTGGACATCAACGTGCACACGGAGTTCCAGGGTTCCGCTGAAGGTCACCGGATCGCTTTCCCCGGAGGTGGCGTTGACGAAGCTGAGGTCATAGATGCCGGCGGCGGCGGTCACCTGGCCGGACCCGATGGTCACTCCGGTGACGGTGGCGAACTCCGGAAGGCTGCCGGCTCGGTCGGCTACCTCGAGGGGGGTCGCCGTATCTGCCTCAACGGTCTGCGTGAGCTCTTGACCCGTCGCATCGAGGACGGTCAAACCGGCGAGACTACCGAGGGCCGAAATGTCGGGCACGTTGTTTTTGGAGATGTCGAGGTTGACCAGCCCGGTCAGCGATGCGAGGGAGTCGATGCCGGTGAGTCCGGCAGCAGACAGGCTCAGCGTCGTCAACGAGGTCAACCCACTCAGGTCAGCGAGCGGATCGGTGTTGTCGGCGCTGGGCGCCAGGTTGTTGCCGGAGAAGTCAAGGGTGGTGGCGCCGGTCAGGTACTCGGCTCCGCTGAGATTCTGGATCGCGTGACCCGCGCAATCCAGCGTCTGGATTCCCGCCAGGGCGTCATAGTCGAAATCCGATCCGATCACTCCGAGATCTTCGGCCAGGCACTGGGCAAAACCGGTGTCGGGGATGCGCACGGCGGTCTCTGGCACGGTTACGGTGACGGTGCCGGAGAACTCGCCGATTCCGAGAACGCTGTCGAATTCCAGGGAGTACGCCCCGGCGACCGTGCCGGTGACTGTGCCATCGGAGATCACCAACTCCGGCGCCGCGGATGTGAGGGTGGCGGGCACCTCACCTCGGGAGTCGTACAGCGGGACCGCAGCGGGCTCGTTGAGCGGGATGGTCCACGAGACGGTCTGGCCAACGGCACCCAGAGTCGTCAGCGCGGCCGCACTATGCAGCCGCGTTAGGTCCGCGATGTGGTTGTTCGAGATGTCCAATGTCTGCATCGAGGACAGCGGCACCCCGTCCAGCGATCGCAGCTGATTGTTCGGCAGGTTCAACTCCACCAGATAGGGGGCGTTTTCCAATCCCGTCAAGTCGGCGATACCAACCCCGTCACAGGTCAGGGTGGTGAGGCCGTACAGGTCGTAGTCGCCATAGGTGTTTCCCACGTGCCCGCCGATCGCCGCATTGACACAGGCGGCAAGCTCCGTGTCCGGAATCGTGAAGCCGTCGGCTGCGCGAGCGGGTGCCGCTTCGACGCTGAGGTAGCCGAATCCTAATGCCAAAGACACCAGGACGGCCGCAGCGCCGCGTCCGAATTGGCGTGCTTTGGCACGCAGGAGAGCTGACTGTCGCATGGGGTTCCTCCAACAAATGCCGCCACCTCGGTGTGGCGCCGCCAAGAGACTATATGGATTCAATACCGGTCCGGGTCACCATCTGAGGAAAACCCAACATTAGTCACTCCACTAGGCATTTTAGTGTCACCAATAGGGATGACACGACGCTCAGCATTCGGGCAAATGGCACAAATCCACCGGCGGCTCACAGCAGCTGCACAGCGAGTGTCGTCACCGCGTACGCTGATCACACCCGAGGAGGTGGCATCCATGGCAGGATCCAACCCAGCACCGTCGCTGAACGTGCGTTCGCCCTTCGACGGTCGGCAGCTGGCGACAGTTCCCACCGCCACGGCAACCGAGGTACAGCAGGCATGCCGGTCCGCGCGAACCGTCCAGCATGACTGGGCCGCGGTATCGGTGGCCGAGCGCAGCCGGATCATCAAACGTTTCGCCGACCTGGTACTCCAGGATTGCGATCGCATTCTCGACACGATCCAGGATGAATCCGGCAAGTCACGGCTGAGCGCTTTCGAGGAGGTGATGGACACCGCCCGCGGCGCACGGGTCTTCGCCAATCTGGCTCCGGCGGTGCTGCGTCCGACGAGGCGTCCGGGAGTGATCCCGATTCTCACCAAAGTGGTCGAGTACCACCACCCGGTCGGCCTCGTCGCGATCATCACCCCCTGGAACTACCCCTTCACCCTGCCTGCCACCGATGCCGTGGCAGCCCTTCTCGCCGGTAACGCGGTGGTCCTGAAACCCGACTCGCAAACGCCGCTGAGCGCGCTGCTGCTGGCTGAGCTGTTGACGGCGGCAGGGCTACCCGAAGGCCTCTTCACCGTCCTGCCCGGCGCCGGAGCCACCGTCGGGCCGGTCTTGATCGAAGCGGCGGACTATCTGATGTTCACCGGCTCCACCGCCACCGGACGCATGCTCGCCCGAAGCTGCGCCGATCAGCTCATGGGCTTCTCCGCCGAACTCGGTGGAAAAAACCCGCTGCTGGTCCTGCCCGATGCCGACCTGGACGCTGCTGCCCGCGGCACCGCGCGGGCAGCCTTCGCCAACACCGGCCAGCTATGCATCAGCATCGAGCGCGCCTACGTCCACGCCGACGTCTATGCGGAATTCGTCCCCCGTCTCATCGAAGCGACGCAGGCTTTACGCCTGGGCAGCGGCCACGACTGGTCCCACGACATCGGATCGCTGGTTTCGGCCCAACAGCTGACAACGGTCACCGAACATGTCACCGACGCTGTCGACCGCGGTGCGACGGTGCTGACTGGCGGCCGCGCTCGACCTGACCTGGGCCCCTTCTTCTATGAGCCCACCATCCTCACCGGAGTGCGCGAAGGCATGCTCGTTCACCGTGAGGAGACTTTCGGACCGGTGCTTTCGGTCTACCCGGTGGCCTCCATCGAAGAAGCGATCACCGCCGCCAATGACTCCCGCTATGGGCTCAATGCCAGCATCTGGTCGGCCCATCAGGGCGGTGCGGTCGCTGCCCGACTGCGCACCGGGACGGTCAACATCAACGACGGCTACGCGCCGGCCTTCGGCTCTCATCATGCCCCGATGGGCGGCATGGGCGATTCCGGCCTCGGGCGTCGGCATGGTGCGGTTGGCCTACTGAAGTACACCGAGTCTCAGACCGTCGCCGATCAACGACTACTTCCCATCGCCCCTCCGTCAGGGATCACGAACGAGACCTACGCCTCGGCGATGACGATCGGTATTCGGCTGCTCAACAAGCTAGTGCGCTAGGAGGATGCGATGAAGGGTCTATATCTGGCCGGTTCCACGGTTCTGGTGACCGGCGGCGGCAGCGGGCTGGGTCGCGAACTGTGCACCCAGGCGTCCGCCCGCGGCGCGAAAGTCATCGTCTGGGACCGCGATCCCGAGGCGGCCCGACAGACCGCCGAGTCCTGTGGCGGGTCCTGGGCTCAGGTTGATGTCACCGATGCTGACGCCGTTTCCGCCGCAGCCACCGAACTCAGCGTGGACATCCTGATCAACAACGCCGGCGTAGTCACCGGAAAGCCGCTCCTCGAGGCCAGTGAGAATCAGATCAGACGAACCTTCGAGGTGAATACTCTGGCGGGATTCTGGACCTCGCGAGCGCTGTTGCCGGGAATGCTGACCCGCGACCGAGGCATGATCGTGACCATCGCGAGCGCGGCCGGACTTGTCGGCGTGGCCAAACAGACCGACTATTCGGCCAGCAAATGGGGAGCAGTCGGGTTCACCGAGTCGTTGCGAGCCGAGCTTCGCTCCCAGGGCAGCCGGGTACGCACTCTGGTCGTGGCGCCTTACTACATCAGCACCGGCATGTTCGAGGGAGTGACGACTCGCTTCCCGCTGCTGCTGCCCATCATGGAACCGGCCGCGGTGGCCCGGAAGGTGCTGAACGCCATCGAGTCGGGCCGTCAACAGCTGGTGCTGCCCCCGATGGTGCGACTGGTGCCGCCACTGCGCATCCTTCCCCCGGTGGCCTTCGATCTCGTGCTCGACCTTGTCGGTATCAATCACACCATGGATGGTTTTATCGGTCGTCGCTGATACCGCTCGCCGACTGGGCCTGCGGTATCTAGGCTGATTCCTATGAGCGGAATCATCGCCGTCGACGCTGGTCAATCCAGCATTCGCCTGCGATTCCGTGCGCCGGACCAGACGCGGGAATCGCAAACCTCCGGTGTGCTGACCGACCGTCCGCTGATGCCTCAGCTGGCGGCGGCCATCATCGCCTTCGCCGCCGAATACCAGTTGCGGCCCGACCAGGTCGGCGTCGGTTGCAGTGGACTACTCGCCCCCAATGCCACCGAACTGTTGGAGTTGTTGACCCCCCTTGGGGTGTCTCGAGTCGCCCTCGCACACGACTCCGCAACCAGCTTCCTGGGCGCCCTCGGTGACCATCACGGAGTGGTGGTAGCCGCCGGCACCGGCGTCGTGACATTGGCAGTGGGACCCAGCGCATCCGCCCGCGTCGACGGCTGGGGCCACTTGCTCGGCGACTTCGGCAGCGCCTTCTGGATCGGACAGGCCGGTCTGCGCGCAGCCATGCGCGCCTTCGACGGCCGCGGGGAGACCACGGCACTGCTCGAACGAATGCTGCGGTACTTCCCGGAGCCCGCATCGGCGTATCGCGAGCTTCAGGCCGACCCGCGCCGGGTGAGCCGAATCGCCGCCTTCGCCCACGAGGTGGACCAGGCCGCCGCCACCGGTGATGTCGCCGCCTATCGCATCCTGGCCGACTGTGCCGCCGAGCTCAGCGAGTCGGCGTTGACCGGGCTACGCCGGGTTCAGCTCATGGGTCTCACTCCCCCGGCAGTATGTGCCCTGGGCGAGGTGTTCACCTCAGCGCGCATCCGAAGCAGCTTCCTGGCCTACCTGAGGCTTCACTGGCGTTCCTTGGAACTCACCGAGCCCGCCGGCACCGCGGTCGACGGCGCCGAGGCCCTGCTGACGGTGTCTCCGAACAGCCAGCTGTCCCGGTTGGTGTCCGTCGTGACCCGCGACTAGCCGCAGCCCCAGCTCGGCGCTGTCTTGAGTCCGAACCAGCGACGGCCACTGTGTCCGGCACCATTAGGCTGTGCGTCGTGGCGCATTCCAACGTTTTGACCAGCTTCGGCGGCGGCAACGCCACCTCTCCGTTCCGCTCAACCGCGCTGTTGCGTCGCCTTGCGGAGGTCGCACCGGTCACCGCTATCAGTGCCCGCTTTGTGCACTGGGTGGCATCCTCAACAGCTTTGGACGCCGAGACTGCCGATACCGTGCACCGACTGCTCAGCTACGGCCCTGCCGCGGCAGCGCCGGCCAGCGGTAGCCACCTCAGCAGCGTCGTGGTCGGACCCCGCCTGGGAACCCTGTCGCCCTGGGCGTCGAAGGCAACCGACATCACCCGCAACTGTGGCATTCCGATCCGCCACGTGGAGCGGGTCACCGAATACACCCTGGCCAGCGCCACTCCGCTGACCACAGCGCAATGGCGCGCCTGCGCCGAACTGCTGCATGATCGGATGACCGAATCGACCTTCGCCGACGTTGCCGCTTCGGCTGCGTTGTTCGATGAGCGTGATGCCGAGCCGATGACCCGAATCGATGTGATCGGACGAGGCAAGGCGGCCATCGAGGAGGCGAACACCGGCTTTGGCTTGGCACTCAGCGATGACGAGATCGACTACCTGGTCACGGCCTTCACCGGCCTGGACCGCAACCCCACCGATGTGGAGTTGATGATGTTCGCCCAAGCCAACTCCGAGCACTGTCGCCACAAGATCTTCAACGCCGATTTCGTTGTGGACGGCACCGCCCAGGATTCCTCCCTATTCGGCATGATCCGCAACACCGAGGCGCTCGCCGGCCAGCACACCGTCGTCGCCTATTCGGACAACTCCTCGATCATGACCGGCGACACCATCACCCGCTGGGTACCCGAAGGCACCGACGGGCCGAGCAAGTACAGCGCTCGCGAAGACCTGGTTCACGTGCTGATGAAGGTCGAGACCCACAACCATCCCACGGCCATCAGCCCCTTCCCGGGCGCTGCTACCGGCTCCGGCGGTGAGATCCGCGACGAGGGTGCGACCGGACGGGGCTCCCAGCCCAAGGCGGGTCTGACCGGCTTCGCGGTGTCGAATCTGCGCCTGCCCGGCACCGCGGAGCCGTGGGAAGCCGATGACTACGGCTCCCCGGCCCACATCGCTTCAGCCCAGGAGATCATGACCACCGGGCCACTGGGCGCGGCAGCCTTCAACAACGAGTTCGGACGCCCCGGCCTGGGCGGCTTTTTCCGGGTCTTCGAACAGACCGTGGCCGGCGTTCGTCGCGGCTACCACAAGCCGATCATGAGCGCTGGCGGCCTAGGCGCGATCAGCGACTCCCAGACTCACAAGATCCGCTATCCAGCCGGGTCGCTGCTGATTCAACTCGGCGGACCAGGAATGCGGATCGGTATGGGTGGGGGCGCGGCGTCCTCGATGGCAGCGGGGGCCAATGCCGCAGAGCTGGATTTCGATTCGGTGCAGCGCGGCAACCCCGAAATCCAGCGCCGAGGCCAGGAAGTCATCAACCACTGCTGGAGCCTGGGCGCAGCCAATCCGATCCTGGCCATCCACGATGTCGGTGCAGGTGGGCTGAGCAACGCCTTCCCTGAGCTGGTCGACGACGCCGGCATGGGTGCCCGCTTCGACATGTCGGCGGTGCCGCTGGAGGAATCCGGCATGGCACCGAAGGAGATCTGGTGCAACGAGAGC
>DMIX01000287.1:2633-11681 GCA_003451975.1 Propionibacteriaceae bacterium | reverse complement strand
AGCCAGGGCGGCCTCAGCGGCCTTGCAGCCGCAACTCGATGCGGACGCTGCTAGGGCTGCCGGGCGGCGAAATGGTCAAGGTACCGCCGGCCCCGGCGACCAGGCGGCGGGCGATGCGCAGGCCCATGCCGGTCGTGCCGGGGCGGGTCGGGGTGGGCGCTGCGGGGAATCCTGGCCCGTCGTCGCTGACGACGAGCAGTGCTTGATCGTCTTCCCGGCTGAGGTGCAGCGCAAAGTTCACGCCTTCTTCGGTGTGGGCAAACACGTTGTCGATGCAGATATCGACGACATCACCCAGTTGCAGGCTGCTCATGCCGACCCGTAACGGGCCCAGCGGAAGACCCACCTGAAATTCGCGAGCCTGGTCCTCGGCCAGCGGACGCCAGTAGTCGGCTCGGCTGGCGACCAGGGCCACCGCGTCGCAGGTACCGGGCAGTCCTTCCCGCAGCGGACGCCGGGCCTCACGGACCACGTCGTCGATGGCGACTTGGAGTTGCGCGACCGATTCGGTCAGGCTCTCGCGCAGTTGCGGGTTGGCGACCTGTTCCACTTCCAGCCGCAAGGCGGTGATCGGGGTGCGCAGCCGGTGGGCGAGACTGCCCACATTGTCCCGCTCCGCTGCCAGCAGTTCCTCGATGCGGTCGGCCAGGCCGTTCAACGCAGTGCCCAATTCGACAGTCTCATCGGTACCGACCAAGGGGGCACGCGCATCCAGATCGCCCTCGCGCAGCCGGTGGGCGGTCTCAGCGACGTCCAGCAGCGGTCGGCTGACGCGGCGTCCCATCTGGGCGGCCACGGCCACCGCGATCACGCTCAGCAGCACACCCAGACCAATGATGCTGGCCCAGGCCAGCGGCACCCCTTCGCTGAGCTGAGCCGGAGTCAGTGAGCAGCGCACCACCACCACGCCGGTGTCGACCACGGCCGGTACGTATACCTGAGCGCCGTCGGAGTTCTGCACCGAGAACGCCTGACCGGCGGCGGCCTGCTGGTAGCCCGGATCGGTGAGCGCATCGGGCCAGGACGACCCCAACACCTGGCCGTCGGCCAGGACCACGCTGGTCTTCACCGCAGAGCGGGCCAAGTTCTGGTTCAGGACGTCGGCCAAATTGGGTTGGTCGTGCAGGCCGGAGACCAGCACGGCCACACTATTCGCTTGACCGGTGGCCACCGCCATACCCCGGTCCTCGGCGAGGGTGCGCACCAGCAGCATCAGCGGGATAACGAAGGAGACCACGATCGCGGTAGCCACCACCGCGACCAGCACGCTCACCTGGCGGCGCATCAGTCAGCCTCGGGAGGCGCCAGCCGGACGCCCACACCGCGCACGGTGTGCAGATAGCGAGGCTCAGCCGCTGATTCGCCCAGCTTGCGGCGCAGCCAGCTGAGGTGGACATCGACGGTGCGATCGCCGCCACCGAAGGGTTGGCCCCACACCCCGGCCAACAGATCCCGCTTGCTGATGACCTCACCAGGGCGCGAGGCGAGCAGCCACAGCAGATCGAATTCCTTGCGGGTCAGGTCCAACGGTTGACCGGCCAGAGTCACCTGTCGGGTCACCACGTCGATCTGCAGGTCGCCGAGTTCGACGGTGGACTCGGTGCTCGCAGCTGCAGCGCGGCGCAGCACGGCGCGAATGCGAGCGGCCAATTGTTCGCTGCCGAAAGGCTTGACCAAGTAGTCGTCGGCCCCGGAGTCGAGGGCCTTGACCACGGTACGGTCGTCGTCCTGGGCGGTGATCACGATGACCGGCACCTGACTCACCGCGCGCAGCATGGTGAGGACCTCCAGCCCACTGAGGTCGGGCAGGCCCAGATCAAGCAGTACGACCTCGGGTTGTTCGCGCAGCGCGATGGCCAGACCGCTGGCGCCGTCAGTGGCCACCGTCACAACATCGCCTCGATCGGTGAGGCTGCGCCTGAGGAGGCGGCCGATGGCTGGATCGTCCTCGACCACAAGGACCCTAATCATGTAGGTAAAGCTACCGCGCCGCGCACGCTTGCACTTCGATGTCATGATGGACGCGTGACTCGACGCACGCCGCTGTTGATCGCAGTGATCTGGCTGGTCACCGTGATCGGCGCCGCCACGCTCACCTGGACGGTGATCTCTGCCGCCGGAACTCAGGTGGGCCAGATTCCGCGCGTCGATTCGGCCGTCAATTCCTCACCGAGCACCACCGCCACGTCGGTGGCCTCGACCACAGTCACTCCGAAGGCTGCCCAGACACTCACGCCGGTGCCGCATTCATCGAAGGGCACCACGAACCCGGCTCCCGACACGTCCAGCTATGCCGGTTCCTGGAGCGGCGCGCCGGGCAAGGTGATCGCGCGCTGCACCGGAAGCATCGTGTCGCTGGTGAGCGCCATTCCCAACGACGGCTATCGGGTGAAGACCGAACATGAGGGCGACCAGCAGATCGTCGTCGAGTTCGAAAGCTCCCACGATCAGCCAGACGACGACGCCGATGAGGCGCATCTGGCGATCAGTTGCACCAACGGACACCCGGTGTTCCGCAACCACTGACGCCCTCAGGCCGGATCGTTCACCACCCGGGCCACGTGCAAGGCCAGGTAGGAGATCTCGTCGTCGGTGAGTGCTGAGCTCAGCCGCAACTCGAGCAGCGCCCCGAGCCGCGCCGCGCATTCGGCCGCGCGGGGATAGGCCGCCCGGATCGCCACTCCGATCTCGCTGTGTTCGTCGCTCAGCTGGTTGTGCTGACGGATCCGCACGAAGAGGTAGCGCAGGTGGGTGATGAACCGTCCGGCGCTGATGGAATCCTCCGGAAGGGAGATCCCGAAGCTCTCCTCGATCACCACCAACATCTGCCCGATCAGGCCGGTCATCGTGTAGGTGTAGGACAGATCGCCGGTGGCGAAGCTGGCATTCACCAGGTGCAGGGTCAGCGCGACTGCCTCAGCGTCGGGCAGCGGCGTTTCGCTGTGGGCGTTGATGGCGGCGAGCAAGGCGACGGCCTGGCGGTACTCCTCGGCGTAGAGGTGGCGCACTTCGGCACGCAGCGGATACTCCAGGGCGATGCCCGCCCGCTGTCGCTTGATCGCGAAGCTGACGTGATCGGCCAAGGCGATGATCAAGGCTGGATTGTCCAGCAACATCGTCTGCCCGGACGCGTCGATCGCCTCGGTGACCAGCGCAACATGCTCCGGGGGGATTGCGGCCAGGAGTTGGGCCAGATGGTCAGGGTCGCGACCGTCCACCGGGACGAAGACGCGCACCACCTTGTCGAGATCCACCGGGTCGCCGGGGCGGGCCTGGAAGCCCAGGCCGCGCCCGGTGAGAATCACCTCAGCACCGGTGGCGTCGGCAGCAAGCACCACGTTGTTGTTGAAGACGCGAAGCAACTCCATCTGCTGTCCTAGCTGCTCAGTACCTCGCCCGGTCGGCCATCAACAGGTGACGTCGATCACGCCGGCTCCAGCCTGCACCTCGCCGACCGGATGGGGCGTGACCGCGGTCAGGGCCAAGGTGTTGGTGACGACCACGATAGTGGTCGGATCGAACCCGGCCTGTGCCACCGCGGCGAAGTCGACCAGCACCAGCGGCTCGCCGACCTCCACCCGCTGATTCGCGGCGACCTGGACATCGAAGCCGGCACCGGCCATACGCACGGTGTCGATACCCACGTGGACCAGCACCTCGACCCCGTCATCGGTCTTGATGCCGAAGGCGTGACCGGTCTCGGCTGCCGTGAGTACGGTTCCGGCCACCGGGGCGACGATGCGTCCCTCCGTGGGCAGGATGCCGACGCCCTCACCGAGGGCCTTCGAGGCGAACACCTTGTCCTTGACATCGGCGAGCGCGACGATGCGTCCGGCCGCCGGGGCGGCGATCACAGTGGTGGCGACCAGGGTCGCCGTGCCACCGGCGCTGTGACTCACCGGCCCGGTTTCGGTAGCGGCTTGCAGGGCCAGATCGGCTTCGGCCTGGGCACGGGCGGCATGGAATTCGGCCTTCTGTTCGGGGGTGCGGTAGTCGGAGATGATGACCAGGATCATCGAGGTGGCGAAAGCTGCCGCGATCGCGATGCCGTAGATCCAGATCGGGTTGAACACCGGAATGGTGAGCAGTGAGGTGAAGGCGAAGGCGCTGGTCTTCACCCCGCCCAGGATGCCGATGATCAAGCCACCGACACCACAGCCGATGAGCATGCGCGGGTAGATCCGCTTGAAGCGCAGATGGATGCCGTACAGCGACGGTTCGGAGATACCGCCCAGTAGGCCGGCGGCCAGTGCACCGGAGGCGGTTTGTCGCATCTGGATGTCCTTCTCCCGGGCGGAGATGAACAACACTCCCGCGGTGGCGCCGAAGCAGGCGAAGTTCCAGGCGCCCATCGGGCCTTGAATGAAGTCGTAGCCCAGGGTTTGGATGTTCATCAGCATCAGGGCGTTCAGCGGCCAATGCAGGCCCAGCGGCACTAGGAAGGGGTAGATCAGCGGAATCAGAATCGCAAACACGAAGGGGGCGTTGGTGTTCATCCAGGCCAGGCCGGCGCCCAGACCGTTACCGATCCAGATTCCCAGCGGGCCGATCAGGAAGGCGGTCACCGGAATCATGACCAGCATCGAGAAGAACGGCACGAACACCATCTGCACGCTCTCGGGGAAGACCTTCTTCAGGAACCGGTAGACCAGTGCCAACAGCGGCACCATCATCAGCGGCACGAAGACCTGGCCGCCGTAGTCGTTCAACTGCATGGGGATGCCGAAGATGTCAGCCACACAGGACTGGGTCTGCAAAGTCGGGTTGGTCGTGCACACCGTGGTGACCGCCTTGCTCAGGCTGAGGAACTCCGGAGTCATGAGGGCCCCCATGATCGTGGCACCCAGCCAGGGATCGACGTTGAGCTTCTTGGCTGCGTTGAAGGCCACCATGATCGGCAGGAAGTAGAACACCGAGCGCCACATGGCGTCCCAGAACACCCAGCCGGCGGGCTTGTCCGCGGAGCGGAAATCAATGACACCGAATGCATCCAGGACGGCAGCGAAGGCGATGATCAGTGAGGCGCCCAGCAGCACTCCCAGCAGCGGCCGGAAGGAGTCGGACAGGTATTCGAAGAAGGCATCCAGCCAGGCGATCTTGCCGCGAGCCTTGGCCCGTTCGCGGGCCTTGACGTCGGCGTCGGATTCACCGGTGTTGACCGCCGCCATCGACGGCAGATTCATGATCTGGGTGAACACGGTCTGCACAGCGCCGCCGATCACGACTTGGAAGCGATCCCCCGATTGGGGCACGGCGCCCAAGACTTCAGGGATGGCATCCAGACCGGCGGTGTCCACCTTGCCTGCGTCGGCCAACTCAAAGCGCAGCCGGGTTGCGCAATGCGTCAGGCTGAGGATGTTCTCCGGGCCACCAATCTTGGCGACGATCTGGGCTGCGGCGTCGGTTGTGTTTGACTCCATCGTCATTCCTTTGCGATAGGACCTGCCCCGGAAACAAAAAAGACCCGAAACGCCGAAGCGTTTCAGGTCTTGCCCCGAGGTGGGTAACAATCCGTGTTTTCGTTAGCACGAAGGTAGCACTCCTGCTCCACTTTCGCAGCCCACTTCGCCGAATCGGTGCGCCGCCGGGCGGGTATTCACCCCAGCACAGTGGCCGTGGCTGACCGGTTCCCTCTAGCCTGAGGCCATGCTGATGCCCCTGGAGTCTTCGATCTTCGAATCCGTCGCAGGCTTGCCACTCCATCCGTTGATCGTCCATGTCGCCGTAGTGCTGGTGCCGTTGGCTGCGTTGTTCCTCATCGTCTTGGTGATCGTTCCTCGGTGGGCTGCGAAGTACGGCTGGGTCGCCCTGATCACATTGGGATTGGGCACCGGGGCTGCCTTCGTCGCGGTCGAGTCGGGGCAAGCACTGGCCGCCACCATCGGCGAACCTCCGATTCACGGCGTCATCGGACGCGTCGCTCCCTGGTTGGCGGTCGGGCTGTTCGTACTGGCGTTGAGTTGGTTGGTGCTGCAGCGTCGTAGCTACGCCCAAGACCAGCACCGCTCTGCTGGGGCCCTGGTCACCGGGGTACTGACCGCCGTGGTGGCGCTGGTGGTGGTGGGCTGGTACGGCTATGTCGGTCATTCCGGCGCGACAGCGGTGTGGGGTCAGACTCTGAATCCGCCACCGGCCTCGGCGTCACCGACCCCGTCAACCTCACCGAGCCTTGCGCCCAGCGAGACCGCCAGCTCGACGCCGAGCCCCAGCGAATCCCCCAATGGCCTCAGCTTCACCATGGCGCAGGTGGCGCAGCATGCCGATGCAGCCGCCTGCTGGGCGGCCGTCAACGGGCAGGTCTACGACCTGACCAGTTGGATCAGTCAGCATCCTGGCGGCAGCTCTCACATTCTCGCGCTGTGCGGCACCGACGCCAGTGCGGCGTTCAACGCCCAGCATTCCGGCCAGACTGTGCCGGCTGCGGAATTGGTCCGATTCCGGTTGGGTCCGCTGGTCTGAGTTCCGGCTCTCAGCTGTTGGCCACGGCGGAGCGCTCGATGGCCAGCCCGGCCTCGAACCGGGCCAGATAGCCGTTGAAGCCCGCCACATCGGCTGCGATCGGGGCCAAGGTTTCCAACTCTGCCCCGGCGAAGACCTGCTGGTTGAGGTAATCGGCCAATCCCAGATCGGTGTCGGCACCGGCATAGGTCGCCAGCAGCGCAATGCCCCAGGCGCCGCCCTCACCGGCGATGTCGCCCACCGAGACCGGCGTGTCCAGAGCTGCGGCCAGCAGGCTTTGGGCCACCCCCTTGGTCTTGAACAAGCCGCCGTGCGCGAACAGCGAGTCCAGTTCGGCGCCCTCGTCGGTGAGCAGGATGTTCATGCCGATCCGCATGGTGGCGAAAGCGGCGAACAGCTGGGCGCGCAGGAAGTTGGCCAGGGTGAAGCGGCTGTCGGGGGTGCGCACGAACAGCGGGCGACCTTCTTCCAGCCCGGTGAGGTGCTCGCCGGACAGGTAGTTGTAGGCCAGCAGCCCACCGGCGTCGGGTTCGGCCTCCAGGGCGGACCCGAACAGTGCTGCGAAAACCTCGTCCACGCCGGCGTCGCTGCCCAGCCGTCCGGCGAAGTCGATGAACAGACCGGCCCAGGAGTTCAGTTCGCTGGCACCGTTGTTGCAGTGCACCATCGCGACCAGGTCACCGGCCGGGGTGGTCACCAGATCCAACTCGCCATGACGACGGCTGAGTTCGCGTTCCAACACCACCATGGTGAAGATCGAGGTGCCTGCCGAGACGTTCCCGGTGCGACGCGCCACCGAGTTGGTGGCGACCATACCGGTGCCGGCGTCCCCTTCGGGCGGGCACAGCGGCACGCCGGGTTGCAGGGCGCCGGAGGGGTCGAGCAACGCGGCGCCGGCGGCGCTGAGGTGCCCGGCGTTGCGTCCGGCGGGAAGCACGCCAGGCAGCAGGTCGGCCAGCTTCCAGCCGAGGTCGCGCTCGGCGACCCGTTCGTCGAACTGGGCGATCATGCCTGCGTTGAATCCGCCGGTGGCGACATCGATGGGGAACATTCCCGACGCTTCGCCGACGCCTAGGATTTTCTCGCCGGTGAGTTTGTAATGCACATAACCGGCCAGGGTGGTGAAGAAGGCGATGTCGGGAACGTGATCTTCGCCGTTGAGGATCGCTTGATACAGGTGGGCGATCGACCAGCGCTGCGGAATGTTGTGGTCGAACAGCTCGCTCAGTTGGGCGCTGGCCTCGCCGGTGATGGTGTTGCGCCAGGTGCGGAAGGGCGTCAGCAGTTCGCCGTCGGCATCGAAGGGCAGGTAGCCGTGCATCATGCCGGAGATGCCCAGCGCACCGACGGTGGTCAGTGCCACGCCGTAGCGCTGCTGAACCTGGTGCGCCAGCGCCGCGTAGGCGGCCTGCAGCCCAGCCCAAATGTCGTCAACGGAGTAGGTCCAGATGCGGTCGACGAATTGGTTCTCCCAGTCATGGCCCCCGGTGGCCAGCGGTTGATGGTCTGGTCCGATGAGCACCGCCTTGATGCGGGTCGATCCGAACTCAATGCCCAGCGCGGTGGTGCCACGGGTGATGGCATCGGCTGCTGCGGTGTCGATCATCGGTGATCGTTCCTTCCGTTGGTGCATACCTCGCGTCGTTGCGGAGTTTCCGTCCGGTCGTGGACGGTGATCGGCGGCGCCTGCGCACCGGTGATGAACCGGCCAGACACCGCCGTCCATTCTAGGGCTACAAGGCTCTTTGCCGGGCGGTGATCAACTGTTCCAGCGGATCACCGCAGGGGATTCCTTTTCGCGTCCTAACACCGAGATGCTGGCGACTTCCAGCGGGAAGCTCTGGCCGAAGATGATGGGGAAATCCAGCCAGCACAAGGCGAGAACTCGGGAGGCATGGCCGTGTCCGAAACAGATCGCCCGTTCGGCGCCTGATTCGCGCACTCGGGCCACCACCCGAGTGAGTCGGGCCCGGACCTGTTCGGCCGATTCGCCGCCTTCGGCGCCGTTGAACCAGATGCGCCAGCCATGCCACTGCTGCCGAATCTGGTGCGCGGTGAGACCTTCAAAATCGCCATAGTTCCATTCGGCGAGGTCCTCGTCGATCTCGTAGTCACCAAAACCAGCCAGCTCTGCGGTGCGTCGGGCGCGCAGGCGAGGGCTACACAGCACCAGATCGAAGTCGTCGCGGTTGAGCCGACCGCGCAAGGAGGCGGCCTGCTCGACGCCGACGTCGGTGAGGTCAAGGTCTGTGGTGGAGGTGTGGCGTCCGGTCATGCTCCACTCGGTTTGGCCGTGTCGAACCAGGTAAAGCTGTGTCATGGCCCCATCCTCGCTGGTCGCGCCCGAACAGCGAGGCCGTATCAGCAAGATTCGCCCACGGCCGACCTCAGATCGCCACACGGTGCCTGGTGTCCAGGCGGGGTGACGCGGTCAGGTGATGGGGTCGCCCAGGCTGAGTTCCCACACCGCCAGGCCGTGTAATCCGGACTGCTCGGCCAGAGTTCGGCGTGCCGCGAAGGTGGTGGCGTCCGACCACCACAGCACGGTGCCATCGGCCAAGGTGGCCGTCCACTCCTGTTGGCGGGTGT
>DMIX01000287.1:0-2616 GCA_003451975.1 Propionibacteriaceae bacterium | reverse complement strand
TTTACGAGCGCGCGCGACGCTCATCGAGGAGCCGTGGGTGCTGTTGGCACGCCAGGCGTAGGCGTATTCGGCGACGCCCAGATCGATCTTGGCTTTGGGCACTTTGGCGGCGATGAACCCGGCCAGGACCCGTTTGACCCAGGGGGTGCCACCGATCGGTCCGGCCTTGCTCCAGCCGGGGCCGTGCTGGTCGTAGGCCATCAGCACGAAACGATCGATGCGCTTGGTCAGCTTGCCCAGTTGGTAGCCCGAGCTCCGGTAGCCGCTGGGACGTTCGCTGGCCATGACCGCCATCGAGATGGCCTTGCGGGCCGGCAGCGCGGCACGCAGCTGTTTGACGAAGGCGGTCAAGCCTGGGCCGTGGGAGCGTTTCAGCGATTCCAGATCGACCTGAACACCGTCGAAGTGGCGCTTCTTGACCTTGTAGGCCAGCGACTTCACGACAGCGGCGCGGTTCTTCTTGCTGGTGAGTAGGCGTCCGGCAATGGCGGTGGAGAAGTCGCCGAGGCTATTGGAGTAGTTGCTCACCAGCAGTTCGGCTTTCAGTCCGCGGGAGTGCGCCTCGGCGATCATCCCTTTGGCTGCTTTGGGAACTGTGGTGAGTTTGTTGCCCCGCGACGTCAGCACGACGCCGTCGACTCCCACCATGGTGATGCCGGCGGCATTGCGTGCGATCACGCTGCGGGCCGCCTTGTCAGCCATGAGGTAGCCCTCGACGGGAAGTGTGGTTCCGGCGCGGGCCGGGGATGTCGACAGCGGGCTGATGCCGACGGCGGCGAGCACGGCGACGATGGTGAGCAACGGTAAAGGTGCCTTCATGATGCTCCCAGGAGGCGAGGTATCCACCGCAGTGGCTACCTCTACTGTGCCTCGCCGGGTGGCTTTGCGGGAGCGCGGCGCGCGATTCGGTCTGCGAGCGGCCGGACACGCACGGTGCCCGCGGGTTCGTTCAGTATTCGTCGATAGCCAAGGTAGAGACCCCACAACACCACAGGAATCAGGAAGTCGAGGTACAGGATCGGTCCGGCGTTACCGATGGCTTCGTTGCGGCGTTGCACCAGGTCGATGATGTGCGCGACACCAGCGGTCCAGCTGAAGGCGGTCTTGGCAATCAGGAACGGCAGCCAGAAGTCTCTGCGCCAGAAGCCGAGGAATCCGATCAAGCCGATGGCTAGGTTCGCCCCGGCGACCTCCAGTTGAAAGAGGCTGCCGGTCTGCCAGCCGATGGATTCAGCGACGGCCTCGCCGAAGAAGGCATGAACCATGAAGCTGGCCAGGCCGGTGAAGCCGATGATCCCGATGGAGTACAGGAGGATGATCTCGAGATTCATGGCGCGGGATCGGTTCTGCGTCCGGGCGATGGTGACCGCAGCGAAGGCCACGATGACCACCACCGAGAGCAGTGTCGAGGCACCGGGGGTGCTGAAGACCTCGAACATGGTGTTCCCTTCGTTGGGATCGCGGGGTGCCAGTCTTCAGGCCGCGAGCATCGGCGTCCAGGGGTTAGTGGTACTCACTCCAGCACTAGCCCGTCGTAGCCGACCGAAATGATGTTGTCGGCATCGACGGTCTTTAGCGGGTACACGTTCAGCGGGAACGCCCTCAGGTAAAACCATCGCGCGGGGGTTCCAGCGGGTTCGATGATCAACGAGCCCTGCAGGCGTGCCGGGCTCACCCGGGCGCGCATCACGTCATAGACGTAGCGGACCAGGATCGTGCCGTGGTGCATGCCGACGCCGCGGCTGAACAGGCGTCGGCGGTAGCGGAAGTCGGGATGAATCACCAGATAGGCCAAGTAGTCGTATTGGTCGGCTGGGTAACTCATCACGATGCCGGCGCCGATGATGCCTCCGGGCGGATCGTCGGGCGAGGCGTCGAGCAGGCGGCGGAGGAAGACGGTGGTGTCGGAGAACTGGCTCCACAGCTCGTGGGAGGACCTACCGATCGGGAAGGAGGTTCGCACGATGTCGCGCACGGCGTGGCGATCGGCGCGAGTCAGGTCGGTGTAGCCGCAGTGCTCGTTGACGAAGGCGTCGGCATCACGCAGCTCCGATTCACTGGTCGACTTGGCCACAGTTCCTACTCTCTGGTGCCGCGGTACGCGGCTGGGCCTACTCTCTCGCGCCGCGGTACGCGGCTGGGCCCAGCCTAGGCGTCTATGGTCGGTGGATGCGGATCGTTGTCTCCGGAACCCACGCCAGCGGCAAGAGCACCTTGATTTCGGACTTCGCGGGGCGTCACCCCGATTTCGAGGTGTTCGGTGATGTCTACGAGCTTCTCGATGGTGCTCCGGATGCGCCCGATGCGGCGACCTTTGCCGCGCAGTTGGTGATGAGCGCCGAACGTTTGGAGGATCACGACGGCGGGCAGCTCATTGTTGAGCGCGGCCCGCTGGACTTCTTGGCCTACCTCGAGGCGCTGGAGCAGTTGGGCCGACCCACTCGCGGCGGGACGCCGACGCAGCATCTGCTCGACCGAGCCGCTGCAGCGATGGCCGAGGTGGATGTTCTGGCGGTGTTGCCGCTGAACCATCGTGACCTGATCGAGGTGTCGGCCGACGAAGATCTGGAACTGCGGGCCGCCATGAACGATGCGCTGCTGGACTATGTCGATACC
>DMIX01000203.1 GCA_003451975.1 Propionibacteriaceae bacterium | reverse complement strand
CCACAGGGCGACCGGCCGGTCGCCCCTACGGCAGGCTGACCGCGCGGACGGCGCGATCGGGCAGCACCGCATGAATCCGGCTTGATTGCGCTCGCGACGATGCAGCCCGCTTCAGCGGGCGCTGTCCTGTAGCGCGGGGAATTCATCCCCGTACGGCCCTCGCCGCAACACCACCCGCGCCCGTCAGCGATCCGACGTGGTCTCGGTGCCGGACGGACCTGCGCGTCCGCCGCGGCACCGAATCCGTCCAATCCTGCGCATCCGTTGTTCTCCGTGCGCCCCTCGGAATTCCTCTTTTGACAAAATGTCTCTCCTGTGATACTATTTCCTGCAGTCAAATTAGCGCTCTTATCCAGAGGGGTGGAGGGACCGGCCCGGCGAAACCCCGGCAACCGAACGGACATGCCCAGAATTGGGCGATCCGTCTTCAGGTGCCAATTCCGGCAGACTCGCGAAAGCGGTGCGGAGCCTTGCGGAGGTCTGAAAGATGAGAGATACCCATGTCTCGTTGGGCACTCTCTCATGGTGGAGAGTGTATTTTTTTGCCAAAGGCCGTTCACGCCGGGGGTTATCGCGCACAATGCGCGTGTTGCCGGGTCGTTTGGCTGCCCGTCTGAAGGAAGGTACCATGCGTAGTGTGTGGTGGGAAGACGCTGCTCTCAAGGTGATCGACCAGCGCAAGCTACCCGCCGAATTTGCGGTGGTGGTCTGGTCGGATTATCATAGCGTGGCGCGTGGCATCACGGAGATGATCGTGCGCGGTGCCCCGGCTATTGGGATCGCCGCAGCTTTCGGTCTGGTTCTGGCCGCCAACAGCAGCCCGGCGACCACTTACGGCGAATTGTTGAGCGATCTGGAGCGCGCGTATGCGGTCCTGCTTGCTACTCGCCCGACCGCCGTCAACCTGCGTCGCGGGCTCGAGCGCATCATGGACGCAGCGCGGCGTGTGTCTGGCGAAGCGCCTGCGGCCGTCACAGAGCGGTTGCTGCACGAAGCGCAGGACCTGGCCAGTGAAGATGATGCACTCAACCGCCGGATGGGTGCCCACGGTGCGGCGCTCATCGCCGATGGCGCTACCGTGTTGACCCACTGCAATACCGGCGCGCTGGCAACTGCCGGGTTTGGGACGGCGCTCGGCGTCATCCGCTCCGCTGTCGAGCAGGGTAAGCGGCTCCGCGTGTTGGTCGATGAGACCCGCCCACGCGAGCAGGGTGCACGGCTGACAGCCTGGGAGCTGCTGCACGACGGTATTCCCGCCACCCTGATCGTCGATAGCGCTGCCGGTTACTTCCTGCGTCGTGGCGAGGTCGCCCTGGTGCTGGTCGGTGCCGATTGCGTCGCCGCGAACGGAGATGTTGCCAACAAGATCGGCACGTACCAGGTGGCCGTGCTCGCCGGAGAGAACGGCGTTCCGTTCTACGTGGTTGCGCCCACAGCGACCATCGATCTGTCCGTGCCCAGCGGTGACGACATTCCCATCGAGGAGCGGGACGCTGCGGAAGTGACCCACATCGCCGGCGTAGCGATTGCCCCGCAAGGCGTCGCTGTAGCGAATCCTGCGTTCGACATCACACCGCACCGCTACATCACCGGCATCGTCACCGAACATGGCATCGCCCATCCGCCCTTCGCACTCAGCCTGCGGCGTGCCGTGGAAGGAAATCTCGCATGAGGAGAACCGTTGCATGAGCCGATTCCTTCCCGAACTGTGGCCATTGGCGCCGGCGAGCCTGCCGCTCGCCGACCCTGAGCGCGCCTGGTCTATGATCCTGGAACACACACCCGAAGTGCCCGGCTGGCCCCGCCTGCCGCGCCGTTCGTCCCTGGAAAACCCCACCATTCAAGTGTGCGAAGGGTTCCCGGGGATCATCTTCGAGAACGATACGATCTACGTCGATGATGTCTGGGAGCGGGACACGCTCCTCGATAAATTATACATTGCTTATCTCGGCGATGATGTGGAACACGGGCGGATCGGCGTGGAATATGCTGCCTGTCTGGGCCGCCTGCTGGCCGAAGAAGGCCCGCTCTGGCCCGAGACGGTGCGCGCCGTCAAGGGGCAGCTCGTGGGTCCCCTGAGCTGGGCGTTGCAGGTGCTGGATCAGGATGGCAGTCCGATTCTTTACAACGAGAACTTGCTGGACATCGTCGCCAAGCATCTGCGGTTGAAGGCCGGTTGGCAGGCACAGATTCTGCACCGTTCAGGGGTGGCATCTATCGTCTTGATCGAAGAACCGCTGTTGACCTCGCTCGGGTTGGCTTCATTACCCATCGAAACGGAGCGTGCACTCGGGTTGGTACAGGATGTGTTGGAAGGGGTGCCCGGTCTGAAGGGGATCCATTGCACGTATCCGGTAGATGCACGCGTGTTCGATCTGCCCGCGAATATCCTGAGTCTGGACGTATCGCACAGCGCCGAGCCGAGCGCGAACGGTCTGGAAGCACTGCGCGAGTTCGTCAAACGCGGCGGTATCCTCGTGTGGGCGATTGTCCCCGCCGATGACCGGATCGACGATACCCCGCTCGAAATGCTTGCCGACCGGGTGCGGACCTGGCTGGAGTGTCTGGCGCCGGAGGAGGATGAACGGCGCCATCTGGTCGCCGCTTCGCTGCTTTCCACGTCCGATGGTCTCGGCGGTCTCAGCGAGGCACGGGCCGAGCTGGCCTTAGCTGTGCTTTCCGCACTCTCGCGGACCGTCAGGTCCGATTACGGCTTGTAGCCCGGCAGGATCACGAGCCTGCCGGCACAATATCTCAAGGAGGTCGATCTTTTGTCAATTGTAGTAGCCGGTTCAATCGCATACGACTATATCATGTCCTTTCCCGGGCGGTTTCGTGAACACATCCTGCCCGATAAGCTGGATACCGTCAGTCTGAGCTTCCTGGTGGATTCGATGCGCCGTGAGCGGGGCGGCGTCGCGCCCAACATCGCATACAGCCTGAGCCTGCTGGGAGAGCGTCCCCGCGTGATGGGAACCGTCGGACAGGACTTCGCTGACTATCGCGCCTGGCTCGAAGCCCATCACATCGATACTTCGGCGATTCTCACCATCGATGATGATTTCACTGCCTCGTTCTTCTGCAGCACCGACCGCGAAAACAATCAGATTGCCAATTTCTACACCGGGGCGATGGCGAAAGCCGCGCTGCTGTCCTTCAAGGATCAGGATCCCGCTTCGATCGAGATGGCCGTGATCTCGCCCAATGACCCCACGGCGATGGTGCAGTATGTCCGCGAATGTCACGAGTTGGACATCCCGTATCTCTATGACCCCAGCCAGCAGATTGTCCGCCTGAGCGGAGAAAGCCTGTGTGAAGGGATCAGCGGAGCGGCCGTGCTGGTCGTCAACGAGTACGAGTTTGGCATGATCGAGAAGAAGACCGGGCTGTCGCTGGACGAGATCACCGACCTGGCCGATACGGTCATCATCACCCAGGGAGCGGAAGGCTCGCTGATCCTGTCCGCAGGCGAACGCTACGAGATTCCGATCGTCGTCCCACGCACGCTGGCCGAGCCGACCGGGGTCGGCGATGGCTTCCGCGCCGGCATCCTGAAGGGCTGTGTGCACGGTTATCCGTGGCCTGTCGCCGGCCGCTTGGGGAGCCTGGTCGCCGCCTACGTGCTCGAACAGCACGGCACGCAGAACCACACCTTCACATTGCCCGAATTTGTCCACCGTTTCAGAGCGGAGTTCGGAACGGACAAAACCTACGAGCCTGTCCTGAAACACCTATTAACATTTGCTAAGGAGAACAACGCATGACCGTCAAACATGATGTGAAAGACCTGCGCCTGGCTCCGGAAGGAGCACGCCGCATCGCCTGGGCGGCGCGGGATATGCCGGTGTTGGCCCTGATCCGTGACCGTTTCGAGGCGGAGAAGCCGTTGGCTGGTATCCGTTTGTCAGCCTGTCTGCATGTCACCACCGAGACCGCCAATCTGGCGATCACGCTGAAGGCCGGCGGGGCGGACCTGGTGTTGTGCGCCTCTAACCCGCTGTCCACGCAGGACGATGTCGCCGCCTGTCTGGTCGCCGATCACGGTATCTCAACCTTCGCGATCAAGGGTGAGGACAACGCAACCTACTACGCGCACATCAACGCTGCGCTCGATCATCGTCCCAACATCACCATGGACGATGGCGCGGACCTGGTCTCGACGTTGCATAAGGAGCGGCTCAATCAGCTCGCGGACGTCATCGGCGGGACCGAAGAGACGACCACCGGTGTCATCCGCTTGCGCGCGATGGCCACGGACGGTATGTTGGAGTTCCCCGTGATGGCTGTGAACGATGCCATGACCAAGCATTTCTTCGAT
>DMIX01000352.1 GCA_003451975.1 Propionibacteriaceae bacterium | reverse complement strand
GTTCAGGGTTGGGCCATCCCGGCAGCTACCGATATCGCGTTCGCCCTGGCGGTGCTGGCGGTCATTTCCTCCCACCTGCCCGCCGCACTGCGGACCTTCCTGCTCACGCTGGCGGTCGCTGACGACCTGATCGCGATCCTCATCATCGCGTTCTTCTACTCCTCCGGCCTGGTGCCGCTCTTCCTGGCTTGGGACATCCTGCCGGTGGTGGCCTTCTGGATCATCGCCCACAAAGCCCAGCACTTCCTCTCCTATCACTGGTGGGCGCCTTGGGTGACGCTCTTCCCGCTGGCGGTGATCAGTTGGGCGCTGGTGTACAACTCCGGGGTCCACGCGACCATCGCCGGGGTCATCCTGGCCTTCTGTGTCCCGGTGCGTCCGGCGTCCGGCGACGACGAGGACCACGGCCTGGCTGAGATCTTCGAGCACCGCATCCGACCATTCTCCGCCGGGGTCGCGGTTCCGATCTTCGCCTTCTTCTCCGCTGGAATCGCGGTGGGCGGCTGGGACGGTTTCGTCAACGCGGTAACCAGCCCCATCGGCTTGGGGGTCGTGGTCGGACTCGTCCTGGGCAAGGCGGTCGGAATCACCGGCGCAACCTGGCTGGTGACCCGACTTCGTCACGCCACCCTCGACCCGACGTTGGCCTGGATCGACGTGTTCGGTTTGGCGGTGCTGGGCGGAATCGGCTTCACCGTGTCGCTGCTGATCAGCGAACTCAGCTTCACCGACATGATGCTGCAGGACAACGCCAAGATCGCGGTACTCACCGCTTCAGTACTGGCCGCTGTCTTGGCCAGCCTTATCCTCGGTCTTCGCAACAAGCACTATCGCGAAATCGAAGAGGGCGAGGACGACGAGGAGCCCGAGCCGATTTCGGCTCACTGATCAGCTCACAGCGGAGCAGCCGTCACGAACGGATGATCCCAGCCCACCTCTGATTCGAGTTGCGTGGCCAGTGAGAGCAGACGGCCCTCTTCGGCGAAACGACCGGTGAACATCACTCCGATGGGAACTGTCGCGCCCTCGACCTGAGCGGTGCGCAACGGCAACGAGATCGCCGGGCGTCCGCTGAGATTCGCCACCGAGGTCCACGGGGTGAAACGGGTCTGAGCGGCGAAATCCGCCGCAGGATCGTCATCATTGCGCAACGCGCCGACCGGTAGCGGCGGCATCGCCAATGTCGGGGTCAGCACCGCGTCGAGAGCATCCCAGGCCTCGGCGATCTCAACCCCCAGACGCTGCAAACCCGCCAAGGCTTCGGCATAAGTCGTGCCGCTGACTTCGCGTCCGGTTTCGCGCAACCACCGAGTCAGCGGACGCAGCACCGTATCGGCCTGCGGCGGCAGCGGGATCGTCGCCGCGCCCACGGCCCAGATGGCCATGAAGTCCTGCCAGCGTTGCACCGGGAACGGCACCGGAGCCAGGTCCACGTCATGGCCTAGGCGCGCCAGCACGTCGGCAGTGTGAGTTGCAGCCTCCAGGCAGACCGGATGAACGTCGGCCTCGGCGATCACCGGAGTCGTCAGGATCCCGATACGCAGTCGTCCCGGATCACGGCGGGCCGTGACGGCAAATGGTTCGGGTGGTGGCGTGATCGGGTAGGGCTCGGCGATCCCATGACCGCACAACACATCGAGCCCTATGGCGGTGTCGCGCACCGAGCGGCTGATCACACCGTCGGTGGTCAGGCCCGGTCCGGGTGCACGTAGGCGTCCCACGCTGACCCGGCCGCGGCTGGGTTTCAGCCCGACCACGCCACAGCACGAGGCCGGGATCCGTATCGAACCGCCACCGTCGGAGGCATGCGCGATCGGCGCCATGCCGGTGGCCACGGCTACCGCCGCTCCCCCGCTGGAGCCACCGGCCATCCGGGTGGTGTCCCACGGTGTCACTGCGGGCGCGGCACCTTCGGGTTCGGTGTAACACGGCAATCCGAATTCCGGTGTTGCCGTCTTGCCGATGCTGATCGTGCCCGCCTCGGCCAGCCAGCCCACCACGTCGTCGTCGGCCTCGGGCACGAATCCGGCCAGCGCGGCACTGCCGGCACCCATCGGGACGCCGGCAACGGCGGCCAGATCCTTGATCGGACACGGCACACCGGCCAACACTCCTGGCTGTCCGCCGGCGTCCAGTTCGGCGTCGATGCGGACGGCCGCTTGGGCTGCCGAGTCGGGGGTAAGCCGGGCGAAGGCACCCAGAGCGGCACTCAGAGACTCGGCCCGCTGCAGATGAGCCGCCACCACCTGTTGCGCGGTCAACTCGCGATGCCTCACCGCTTCGGCAAGGTCAACCGCGTCCCGCTCGATAATGTCCACCATGGCCACGACTCACGCCGAGCGGGAGATCACCGCATCACACAACGTGGCCAGCGCATCCTTGGCCGGACCATTCGGCAACGGGGTCAGGTGACCCCGAGCCACCTCGGCGCGTTGCCGAATCACCTCGCGCGCTTCATCCATCACACGATGGGCGCGCAACAGCCCCAGCGCTTCGGCCAAGTCGGCGTCATCGGAAAGGTCGGCATCCAGCAACGCGATCAACCGCGCATCGGTCGGATCGTTCGCCGCCCGAAGCAGCAGTGTCGGAAGGGTAGGAACACCAGCTCGCAAATCAGTACCGGGAGTCTTGCCTGAGGTTTCGGAGGCGATATCGATGATGTCGTCGCTGAGTTGGAAGACCACCCCGATCTCTTCGCCGTAGGCGGCTAGGGCGACCAACTCCGGTTCGCCGAGCCCGGCCACCATCCC
>DMIX01000353.1 GCA_003451975.1 Propionibacteriaceae bacterium | reverse complement strand
ACCCTGAACCGCCACCGGGTCGGCGACCGTGAATGCCACATAGATGCCTGCTGGAACCGCGACGCCGCCAATGGCAGCCGCCACCGGTACCAGTGCGGTCTTGGGGCTACGCAGGTCGCCGGCAATGAACTCGCGTTTGAGCTCCAAACCGACCATGAAGAAGAAGATGGCCAGCAAGCCGTCGGCAGCCCAATGAGCCAACGACAAGTCCAAGTCGATGCCGAAGGCCTCGAAGCCGACATGGGTGTCGCGCAGCTCGGTATAGAACTCCGGTGCCAGGTTGGCCACCAGCATCGCGATGGCGGCGGCGATGATCAGCAGGATGCCGCCGGTCGATTCCTGGCGCAGAATCCGTTTGATTCGCCGGAACTCGCTGGCTGTGCCTCGAGACAGGACACGGGGTGCGTCGCTCATAGTCACCAGATCTTCACTCGTTGGTCAGGGGCTAACCACAAAGCATCGGTGTCGGTGACATCGAATGCTTCATAGAAGGCAGGAAGGTTGCGCACCACCTGATTGCAGCGGAACTCCTCCGGCGAATGCGGGTCGGTCGCCAGCTGCTGGCGCAGCGACTCGTCACGACGCTTGGTTTGCCAGGCCAAAGCCCACGAGAAGAAGAAACGCTGTGTTGCCGGGATACCATCGATCGGTTCGGGTTCGACTCCGCTGAGAGCGATCTTCCATGCGTCGTACGCGATCGCCAGCCCGCCGAGGTCGCCGATGTTCTCCCCAATGGTCAGCTCACCATTAACGCTCAACTCCGGGAGCTGAGCCGGGTTCAGTGCTGAGTATTGATCAATCAGGGCCTTCGTGCGTTCGGTGAAGGCGGTCCGATCGGCTTCGGTCCACCAGTCGCGCAGTCGGCCCTCGCCGTCGCAGGTGGAACCCTGATCGTCGAAGCCGTGCCCGATCTCGTGGCCGATCACCGCGCCGATGGCGCCGTAGTTGACCGCATCGTCGGCGTCGGGGTCGAAGAATGGCGGCTGCAAAATCGCGGCCGGGAATACGATCTCGTTGCGCAGCGGGTGGTAATAGGCGTTCACCGTCTGCGGCGTCATGAGCCATTCCCAGCTGCGGATCGGTCCGCTGAGCTTGCTCAACTCGTCGACGGTGTGGAACTCCGCGGCGCTGAGCACATTGCCGATGAGGTCATCAGCGTCCAGTTCCAGGCTGCTGTAGTCCATCCAGCGGTCGGGGTAGCCGATTTTGGGTGTGAAGTTGGCGAGCTTGGTGAGCGCCTCGGCGCGGGTCTGCTCACCCATCCACTCCAGGGACGAAATGGAGGCCTGGTAGGCCTGCAGCAGGTTCGCCACCAGCTCATCCATGCGATCCTTCGCCGCTGGCGGGAAGTGACGCTCCACATAGAGTTTGCCGACCGCTTCGCCCAGGTTGCGTTCGACGAGGTCGACGCCGCGCTTCCACCGCTCCTTGAGCTGGGGGATGCCTTGCAGCACGGTGCCGTAGAAGTTGAATCGGGCCTGCACCAGCGGATCGGGCAGGTACGGTGACAGCGCCGAGACCAGGCTCCACCGGCACCACAGACGCCACTGTTCCAGGCGCGAGGGCTGCACTAGTTCCACAAGTTCGGCAAGTACCGACGGTTGGGCGACGATCACCTCGTCGAGCTGCGGTACCCCGGCGGCGAGCAGTACCCGGGTCCAGGCCAGACCATTGGCGTCCAGGTCCGCCCAGGACGTCGGGTTGTACATCGCCTGCATGTCCCGGGTACGGACCTTGTCCCAGTGGCGGGCCGCGATGGCGGTTTCGAGTTCGACGATCTCCGCCGCTGCGCTGGCCGACAGCTGGGCGGTGGTCATGGTGGTCGTGATGTGATCGCGGTACTTGGCCAGTACCGGAGCGTGCTGCTCCAGGCGGTAGTACTCCTCGTCGGGAAGGCCGATGCCGTCTTGTCCGACGAACAGCGCATAACGGGTCGGTTCGCCCGGATCGGCGTCCACGCCGAGCCCGATCGGTGCGCCGGTGCCGCGTCGGATGCTGCGGCCGAAGTAGTCCAGCAGGTCGTCGACGGTGGCGATGTCGTCGATTTCGGCCAGCAATGGTGCCAGCGGCTCCAGGCCGCGGGCTGTCACCTGTTCGGTGTCCATGAAGCTGGAGTAGAGGGCCTCCACGAGGTGGGCTTCGGTGCCGGGCTGTGCTCCGGACAAGCTGGTGACGATCTCCTTGATGGCGGCTTCGGACGCATCGCGCAGCTCCATGAAGGCACCCGCGGACTGCTTGTCCTGGGGGATGTCGGTCACGGCCAGCCAGCGAGCATTGACGTGGCGGAAGAGATCGTCGGCGGGATGGATTGTCGGGTCGAGGTCGAAAGTCGTCACGTGTTCCAGGCTATCGGTTGGGTGGAGATGACACTGCGCCCGACCGGGATACCGGCCGGGCGCAGCGATGGTTGACGGCTACAGTTCCCAGGTGTCGTGGCCCTTCAGCAGGGCCGAGACCGCCTGATCCCGGGCGGCATCATCATCGAAGGTGGCGATTTGAGCCCGAGCCAGATCGTCATACACCGGACGCTCGACATCGCGGAAAATGCCGATCGGTGCGGTGGTGAGATGATTCTGGTCGGTCAACTGCGACAGGGCGAAGGCCAATTGCGGATCCTCGGCATGCGCGTTGTGCACCAGCAGGTTCTCTTGGCCGATCTCGGCCACTGGTGCCACTGTGAGGGTTCCGTCGGCGCCACGGACGACGCCCATCGAGTTGTCTGCGCCGAAGGTCACCGGTTCCCCGTGGACCAACTTGATCATGCCGTCGGCAGCCTTGAGCGGATCGTAGGCACCGTCGTTGAAGATGACACAGTTCTGATAAATCTCCACCAGGGAGGTGCCCCGGTGCGCGGCGGCGGCCTTCAAGGTCTCGGTGAGATGGGCGCGGTTGGCGTCCACGGTCCGGGCCACGAAAGTGCCACCGGCTCCCAGCGCCAGCGAAACCGGGTTGAAGGGGTTGTCCACCGAGCCCTGCGGGGAGGACTTGGTGACCTTGCCGGTCTCCGACGTGGGGGAGTACTGCCCCTTGGTCAACCCGTAGATCCTGTTGTTGAACAACAGAATCGTCATGTTGATGTTGCGGCGGATCGCATGGATCAAGTGGTTGCCGCCAATGCTGAGGGCATCGCCGTCACCGGTGATCACGAAGACCGACACGTCCGGACGCGACATCGCCACACCGGCGGCGATCGCGGGCGCGCGTCCGTGGATGGAGTGGAAGCCGTAGGACTCCACGTAGTACGGGAATCGCGAGGAGCAGCCGATACCGGACACTACGACGAGGTTCTCGTTGCGGATTCCCAGGTCGGGCATCACCGACTGGAAGGCGGCGAGCACGGGATAGTCGCCACAACCCGGGCACCAGCGGACGTCATTGGGGGCGGTGAAGTCCTTGCGGGTGAGTGGGGTCAGGGCGACCGGGACTCCGGCCAGTCCGGTGCCTGCAATGGAAACGGGCGCGGTCACTTCGCAGCCTCCTCATCAATGATGGCGTTCAAGTCGTCGGCGAGTTCGGACTGCCGCAAAGGCAAGCCTCGAACCTTGGTGTAGCTCTCCACGTTGATCAGGTAGGTGGCTCGCAGCAGCATCGCCAACTGGCCGAGGTTCATCTCCGGCACGATCACGCGGTCGTAGGCGGCCAAGACCTCGCCGAGGTTGGCCGGCAACGGGTTGATCCACCGCAGATGTGCGGTGGCGAGCTTGCGACCGCTGCCTCGCACGATGCGAACGCCTGCCTGGATGGGGCCGAAGGTGGAACCCCACCCCAGCACCAGGACTTTGGCTTCGCCGCTGGGATCGTCCACGACGAGATCGGGGACATCCCGCACGACACCGGCCACCTTCGCAGCACGGGTCATCACCATCTCCTCGTGATCGCTGGGATCGTAGGAGACCGCGCCGGAACCGGGAGCCTTCTCTAGGCCACCGGTGCGGTGAGTGAGCCCCGGGGTTCCCGGAACCGCCCACGCACGAGCCAACTTCTCGTCGCGGGCGTAGGGCAGGTATTCGCCGTCGACCTCGGTGGTGAGATTGGTCTCGATGGCGGGCAGTTCGCTCATCTCGGGGACGCGCCACGGTTCGGCCCCGTTACCCAGATACCCGTCGGTGAGCACCAACACCGGTGTGCGGTACTCCACAGCCACCTTGCAGGCCTCGAAGGTGGCGGCGAAACAGTCGGCCGGCGACTGCGCGGCGATTACCGGCATGGGCGATTCACCATGGCGTCCGAACAAGGCGATGTTGAGATCGGACTGTTCGGTCTTGGTCGGCAGGCCGGTGGAGGGACCGCCGCGTTGCACGTCGATGACCACCAGCGGCAACTCTGTGATGACAGCCAGGCCGAGAGTCTCGGACTTCAGCGCCAGGCCGGGGCCAGAGGTGCTGGTCGCGCCCAGACAACCGGCGAAGGATGCACCTAACGCAGCACCCACGGCAGCGATCTCGTCTTCGGCCTGGAAGGTCATCACCCCTGCCGACTTCGCGTCGGACAGGTAGTGCAGTACCTCGGAGGCTGGCGTGATCGGGTAGGCGCCGAGGTACAGCGGCAGTCCGACGCGGTTGGCGCCGGCGACCAGACCGTAGGCGACCGCACGGTTGCCGGTGATCTGACGGTAGATGCCGGTCTTGGCCGGGGCCGGTGCGATCTCGTAACGGAAAGCAATCGCCTCGGAGGTCTCGCCGAAGTTGTAGCCAGCGGTGAGCGAGGCGATATTGGCGTCGCGAATCTCGGGCTTCTTGGCGAACTTCTTGTTCAAGAAGGCGATGGTGCCCTCGATCGGGCGGCTGTACATCCAGTTCAGCAGGCCCAGGGCGTACATGTTCTTAGTGCGCGCGGCGTCCTTACGGGAC
>DMIX01000253.1 GCA_003451975.1 Propionibacteriaceae bacterium | reverse complement strand
CTTCGATGCTGATCAACGTGTTGCGCGATGAGCGCCCCACCCATCTGGCCGTCGCCTTCGACGTATCGCGTCACACTTTCCGAACCGATCGCTATCCGGACTACAAGGGCACTCGCGCCGCCTCTCCGGAGGAGTTCCGCGGCCAGGTAGACGTGATCAAGCAGGTGCTGGACGCCTTGAACATCGTCCATGTAGAACTGCCCGGCTACGAGGCTGACGACATCATCGCGACCCTCGCGCGGCGGGCTAGCGCCGCTGGCCAGCAGGTGTTGATCTGTACCGGTGACCGCGACACCCTGCAACTGGTGACCGACCAGGTCACCGTGCTGTATCCGAAGAAGGGAGTCTCGGATCTGGCGCGATTGACCCCGCAGGCGGTCAGCGAGAAATACCTGGTGGCACCGACGCGTTACCCGGAGCTAGCTGCGCTGGTGGGGGAGAGCAGTGACAATCTCCCCGGAGTTCCCGGGGTGGGTCCCAAGACGGCGGCCAAGTGGTTGCAGCAGTACGACGGTCTGGAGAACCTGCTCCGTCATGCCGACGATGTCACCGGCAAGGTCGGCGACTCCTTCCGCGAGCACCTCGACGACGTGAAGCGCAACCGCGAACTCAACGCCTTGGTGGCCGATCTCGACCTGCCGGTGGCGGTGGCGGATCTGGCGCGGCGCGATTGGGACCCCGAGCAGGTGCGGGCGGTCTTCGATCAGCTCGAATTCCGGGTACTGAAGGAGCGACTGGCTGAGTCCTTGCCGCGTGCCGAAGTCACCGACCCCGCCGGTTTCGAGGTGGACGCCGCAGTCTTGGCGCCCGGGCAGGTCGCTGCCTGGCTGAGTGACCACGCCGACGGAGCCGTGGTTGGGCTGGACGTCACGGGACGCTGGCGCGCCGGTAGTGGTGATGTGTCGGGTGTGGCTCTGGGCGCTGCTGACGGTGCTGCCGCCTGGATCGACGTGACGCAGCTGTCGGTCGCCGATGATCAGGCCTTGGCCGATTGGCTGGCCGACGGCAACGCTGCCAAGGTCATGCACGACGCCAAAGGGCCGATGTTGGCCCTGTGGGAACGCGGCTGGCAGCTCAACGGGCTGATGAGTGACACCCACCTGGCCGGGTATCTGTTGCGTCCTGATCAGCGGGTCTACGATCTGGCTGATCTGTGTGGGCATTACCTCCACCGCGACCTCACCGGTGCTGCCACCGGAGCCGAGGCCAGTGATCAGGCCGCCTTCGACTTCGACTCCGATCAGACCGGCACCGATGCAATGGTGCGCGCTCGAGCCCTGATCGATCTGGCCGCCGCGATGGACACTGAACTGAACGCCCAGGGCGTGGCCGAGCTGCTGCGCACCGTGGAGTTGCCGCTGACCGGCTGCCTGGCAGGCATGGAGCGGACCGGGATCGCGGTCGATGCCGACCACCTCGCCCGGCTGCACCAGGCTTTCGATACCGCCGTGACCGCCGCCGAGTCCGACGCCCACGCCGTGCTCGGTCACGGGGTGAACCTCGGTTCGCCCAAGCAACTGCAAGGAGTGCTGTTCGACGAGTTGGGGATGCCGAAGACCCGGCGCACCCAGACCGGCTACACCACCGACGCGGAGTCTCTGGAAGCGCTGTACGCCAGTACTGAACATCCCTTCCTGGCGCACCTGCTGCGCTATCGCGACCAGATAAGGCTGCGCCAGACGGTCGAGGGCCTGCAGAAGTCCATCGCCGATGACGGCCGAATCCACACCACCTACCTGCAGACCATCGCCGCCACCGGCCGGTTGTCCTCCACCGATCCGAACCTGCAGAACATTCCGATCCGAACCGAGGACGGTCGACGCATTCGCGAAGCCTTCGTCGTCGCCGACGGCTACGAAACACTACTCACGGCCGACTATTCGCAGATCGAGATGCGGATCATGGCCGATCAGTCCGCCGACGCAGGCCTGATCGAAGCCTTCGCCAGCGGCCAGGACTTTCACACCATGATGGCCGCGCGGGTTTTCGCGGTGCCGGCCAATCAGGTGACTCCGGCCCAGCGGGCCCGCATTAAGGCGATGAATTACGGCCTGGCCTACGGTCTGAGTGCCTACGGCTTGAGCCAGCAGCTCAAGGTGGAGGTCTCTGAGGCCCGGGGGCTGATGAGCGAATACTTCGAGCGATTCGGCCACGTCCGTGACTATCTTCTCGAGATCGTCGCCGAGGCGCGCAAGACCGGTTACACCCAGACCGTGTTGGGTCGGCGTCGCTACCTACCCGATCTGAACTCCTCCAACCGGCAGCGCCGCGAGATGGCCGAGCGGGCTGCCTTGAATGCACCGATCCAGGGATCGGCCGCCGACATCATCAAGGTCGCCATGTTGAAGGTCGCCGACGCGTTGCAGGCGCAGGGTCTGCGCAGTCGCATGTTGTTGCAGGTCCACGACGAACTGGTGTTCGAGGTGGCACCCGGTGAGCGGGAAGAACTGGAAACGATGGTGCGTGAACACATGGGGCACGCCATCGAGATGACCGTGCCGCTGGTGGTGTCGGTCGGCGTGGGCCGGTCCTGGCATGACGCGGCCCACTGAACTCGACCGCGGCCGCTAGCGCAGTGTCACCAGAATCTGTTCGTGCTCGCCGTCGGCGTCGGTCCAGCGGCCGGTGAGCCAGCCCAACGGACGTGGTGGCGATGGTGGCACGTGGCGTCCGTCCAACACTCGAATGACGCGCATCATCTCGCCGGCGGCGTTGGCGACCGGCACAATGCCGGAACCGCGGACCGTCATGGACTTTTCGCCGCGCGACAGGTCGGCTTCGTTGTCGGCCTCATGAATGACGCGCATCAGTTCGACCAGGTAGACCGGATCGGCCACCGCGTCGTAGGTGTAGCGGGTCCCCAGGACCGAATGCTCCATGGTGCCGATCAAGGCCGACTCGGCGTCCTCCAGGGGTTCGGCACGGTAGGTGACCGGCACCTGGTAGATGACTCCCGCTGATCGCACCAGCATCGTGTCGATGCCGACTTCGCCGTCGGGATCGACGAACCGGAACCCCGCCACGCGTTCCAGATCCTCGCCAGAGCCGGTGAACCAGGACTGACTGGGGAGCCAGGTGGCTAGCAGCTCGAGTTTGGTGGGGGTCAAGGTAGCGTCGTGGATGATCGCGGTACCGCTCATGGGTGGGTCCTCCTTTGGCTTGCACACAGCCTAACCCGGAAGGCCGTCGCCGGATTGACCCTTCCCAGCGCTGATCGATAGGCTGTGGGTTGCACTACGACCGGCATGACCTCAGACCTAGTGGGTCAGCGCGCTTTCGTGCGGACTATCCCAGGTCAGCCTGGACCATATCCAACCGGAGCATTGGTCGCAGTGTGACCACCTGAACAGACCAACCCATCGGAGCCCTACTACATGACCTCACCTGAGGCAACGCTCAGCGTCGCAGTGGACGATTTCGGATCGCCCGAAGCTTTCCTCGAAGCAGTCGACGCCACTATCAAATACTTCAACGACGGTGACATCGTCACCGGAACAGTCGTCAAGGTCGATCGGGACGAGGTCCTGCTCGATATCGGCTACAAGACCGAAGGCGTCATCCCTTCCAAGGAACTCTCCATCAAGCACGATGTGGACCCATTCGATGTGGTCAGCGTCGGCGATGAGATCGAGGCCCTGGTTCAGCAGAAGGAAGACAAAGAAGGTCGCCTGATCCTGTCTAAGAAGCGGGCTCAGTACGAGCGCGCCTGGGGCCAGATCGAGAAGGTCAAGGAAGAGGACGGCGTCGTCACCGGACGCGTCATCGAGGTGGTCAAGGGCGGCTTGATCATCGACATCGGCCTGCGCGGCTTCCTGCCGGCATCGCTGGTCGAGATGCGCCGCGTGCGCGATCTGCAGCCCTATGTCGGCATGGAGCTGGAAGCCAAGATCATTGAGCTGGACAAGAACCGCAACAATGTGGTGCTGTCTCGCCGGGCGTGGCTGGAGCAGACCCAGTCCGAGGTTCGTCACACCTTCCTCAACCAGCTCACCAAGGGCCAGATCGGCAAGGGCGTGGTGTCCTCCATCGTCAACTTCGGCGCCTTCGTCGATCTGGGCGGCGTGGACGGCCTGGTGCACGTGTCCGAGCTGAGCTGGAAGCACATCGATCATCCTTCCGAGGTCGTCGAGGTCGGCGACGAGGTCACCGTCGAGGTGTTGGATGTCGACATGGATCGTGAGCGGGTCTCGCTGTCGCTCAAGGCGACCCAGGAAGATCCCTGGCAGACCTTCGCTCGTACCCACCAGATCGGTCAGATCGTGTCCGGCAAGGTCACCAAGCTGGTGCCGTTCGGTGCGTTCGTCCGCGTCGAGGAGGGCATCGAGGGCTTGGTGCACGTCTCGGAGTTGGCCGAGCGCCATGTGGAGATCCCCGAGCAGGTCGTCACCGTCAACGACGAGGTCATGGTCAAGATCATCGACATCGATCTGGAGCGTCGTCGTATCAGCCTCAGCCTCAAACAGGCCAATGAGGGTGTCGATATCGCTGCCGACGACTTCGATCCTGCGCTGTACGGCATGACTGCCTCCTACGACGAGCAGGGCAACTACATCTACCCCGACGGTTTCGATCCCGAGACCCAGGAGTGGAAGCCCGGTTACGAGGAGCAGCAGCGCGCGTGGGAGCAGCAGTACGCCGAGGCTCAGTCCCGGTGGCTGGCCCACAAGAAGCAGGTCGAGGAGGCCGAGGCCGCTGATGTGCAGGCTGCGGTCAACGAGGCCAATACGGCTGCGTACTCCGCCGGTGGGGTCGACGAGACCGCTCCGGAAGGCTCGCTGGCGTCCGACGAGGCCCTGCAGGCCTTGCGGGAGAAGCTGACCGGCAGTCGCTGATCATTGATCCAGCCAGTAGTGGCCGTCGCCTTCGGGCGGCGGCCACTACTGCTTCCGCCCAGAGTTGCGAACACCGGTCGCGCGCTGGCAGGCTCTGAGCCAATCACCCCGGGAGGTCGGCTTGACGAGTCAGAACCCCATCACGAAGTTCGAGAACTATCCGCGTACGTCAGCGGACCTGGCGTCCGAGGTGGTGCCGGAGGTCGAAACCTCGCCGTCCTCACCGCGGCTGCCCACCTCGATGTCGGCCCCGGTCGATACCCGGAAGATGGGGTGGAACCTCTCCTCGGCGAGTCTGTCGCGCCGTTCTGCTCTGGGCTGGTTGGTGGGAATCCCGGTGGTGGCGTTCATCGGCATCGAGGCCTTCGGTAGCCGGTCTGGGATAACAGCCAGTCAAGACGACGATCCGTTCCAAACCGCAGTGTTGGCGGCCGTGCCGGGCGATTGGGACGTGAGCCAGAATTCGCGAGGCTGGGCCATCCACCACGGCAGCAATGAGGTCAGGGCCGTGGTGTTGGAGGATCAGGGCGGTGAGGACGCGACCATTATGTCCGAGGCGTTGTCC
>DMIX01000182.1 GCA_003451975.1 Propionibacteriaceae bacterium | reverse complement strand
ACCTTGGCCTGCGAAGCCTCACCGTGACGCCGGATGGGCGTTCGCTCTACGCTGCCCTCGCGAATGCGCTCGTGCAGGACGGGCCGGCGGACAGCAGCGAATTCGTTGGCCTGGCACGGATCCTCGATCTCGACCTGGCGACGGGCGAGCCCGCGGCGGAGTTCGTGTACGAGGTCGACCCGGCCGCTCAGCCCGCGCAGCCGGTGGGGGCGGAGTCTACCAATGCCCTCGTCGGACTGCTGGCGACCGACAACAACGGCTCTTTCCTCGCGCTGGAACGCTCCTGCTCCGAGAGCGGGGAAAACACCGTCAGGCTCAACGAAGCGCGACTGCAGGGGGCGGTGAATGTCCTGAGCCTGGATAGCCTGTTTTGGACGGAAGGTGACATGCCCTACGTGATGGATCCCGGGATCGTCAAGCATGAGCTGTTCGATTTCACGACTGCTATCTCGTCCACCGCTGATCTGCGAGGCATGGCCTTGGGTCCGGAGCTGCCGGACGGTCGCCGCGTGCTGGTCGTCGTCAGCGACGATGACACCGCACAGCACACGCAGTTTGTCGCCCTCGCCGTCGAATTCCACACCATCCCCGCTGCGCTGCCGGATCGCGAGACGCCCTTCTCGCTGGACGAGGTCGAGGCGCCCGCCGGCATGCTCACCGGCGACTCGGATGACCCGGCCATCTGGGTGCATCCCACTGATCCGGCGCTCAGCCTGGTCATCGCCACGAAGAAGGACGGCGGTCTCGCGGTCTTCGACCTGGCGGCGCAGGTCGTGCAGGCCATTGTGCCCGAAACGTTCGGCTCCGTGCGCTACAACAACGTCGATCTGGTCTACGGCCTCCCGCTGGGCGGCGAGCCGGCGGTCGTGTCGGACATGCTGAACGACGTCATCGTGATCTACCAGATCGACCCGGAAACCCGCCAGTTGACGGACGTAACAGGCCCGGAGGCCGGCAAGCCCGTGTTCGCCGTGGGCGATGGCCGGCACAACGCCTATGGACTGGCCACGTACACCAGCCCGTCAACAGACAAGGCCTACGTCTTCCTGACACAGCGTCGCGGCAACCTGATCGCCCAACTGGAGCTGGCGGACGACGGTTCCGGTCGTGTCAACGCGACCCCGGTGCGCATGCTGCAGCTTCCCACGCCGACCGGTGACCCTGAAGGCTCGGAAGCCGAAGGCATGGCCATCGATCGCGATCTTGGTGTGCTGTACGTGAACATGACACGGGTAGGCGGCCTGTACAAATTCATGGCCGATCCAGACGCCGGCGATGAGCCCACCCTGGTCCATCCCATGGAGGCCGACTTCTTCACGCCGGAGATCGAAGGTCTGACGATCTACTATGGTTCGGGTGGGAGCGGTTATCTGCTCGCCTCCAACCAGGGCAGCAGCACGTACCTGGTGTTCGAGCGTGCCGGCGACAATGCCTACGTCGGCACCTTCCTCGTCGGGAACAATGGCGATGTCGACCGGGCCGACGAAACCGACGGGCTCGATGTCAACAATACTGCGCTGGGGCCAAACTACCCTTCCGGCCTGCTCGTCGTGCACGATGGGGCTAACGCCCCGCTGTATGTCGCGCCGGACGACGAAGAGCTGGAAAACGACAACACCAACTTCAAGTTCATCCCGTGGGAGAACGTAGCCAACGCATTCTCTCCGCCCTTGCTGATCGATCCTGCCGGACATGCTGTGCGCGGAGCGCAGCAGACGGAGCCAGCGCAGACTGAGGAGGCGCAGTCCTAGCCGCTGTGTTTCGCTTCGCGTGAAACCACCGCGAGGTTGCATCCGCTGGTAGCACATCACAGCACCCCTGCGAGGACACGCGGCCTCCGCGGGGGTGCTTCACACGGTTAAGCGCCGTCACATCCGAGCCATCGACCCGCGCCTGCCGAATGCCCCATTCCGGCTGCGCTTGGGCATGTCTCAACGCACACCTGGTTGCATGTTTCGGAGCACAGTGCTATGATCGTTGCCGCATTTGGCGGCTTCAGCGTGGAACTCACGTCGTAGTACAATCGATGCGCATCGCCTCACGGACCGCGCGGTTAGGTGGTGGGTACTTCGCTCTGGCGGCACGCGGATGCAGGCGGCTGCGGGCGTGCCCATTGTGGGCAGGGGTATATCTGGCGGTGCGCTGCCCTCGCCTCGATGTCAGGACCGGTCGGGGATGGATCGTAAATTGCGGCGCAGGTCGCACGTTCGATGGGTTGGCTGATTGAGTCCGCTCCACAGGATGCGTGAGCGGACACGGGACCAAGGAGGAAGCAGGTGAACAGGACTTTCCAGTATCGGCCGGTATTCTATTTCTCCCTCACGTTTGAGCTGACCTATGCCCTGTGGTTCGTGGGCGCGTATCTCAGCCAGCGGGATGAGACGCGTGGAATCTACGTGCTCTTCCTGTTGGCGGGACTGGTGACGCCGTTCATCGTCTCGCTGGTCATGATCTTCACCTCCGGCAATGCTGTGCTGAGACGCGACTTCGTCAATCGGCTCACCAACCTCCGGCTGATCCGCCCG
>DMIX01000288.1 GCA_003451975.1 Propionibacteriaceae bacterium | reverse complement strand
TCCCCACCGGAGGAGGCATTGTCGGCGACGGTGTCGATCAAGCCGATGCGCCAGTTCTCGATGCGGGAGTCGATCAGTTCCAGCGACGGCAGCACGAAGTCCACCGCGGCAATGGCTTCGGCGACATTCACGCCGGGCCCCGATAGGTCGCGCCCCAGCACGAAGGCGATTTCGGGCTCAACTTTGGGCTGCAGAAAGGCGCTGGTGTCGATGGGGGCATTCGCCGGATGGAACATCTGGGCGGTCAGATGGCCGAAGTCGGGTTGGTCGACGCCGAGCTGGCGCTGCATCGCGGCCGAGGTGAGGCCGACCTTGTAGCCCTTGATCACCGCACCGTCAGCCTTCCAGGCATCAACCTGGGCCAGTTGGATCGCGTAGGCGTCGTCGAGAGTGAGGTTCGGCTCGCGTTCACTGATCGGTGCGATCGGACGCCTGGTCCGGTAGGCCTCCAGCAGCTGGGTGGCATACCTCTGGCTGACAAGCATCTTCGAGCCCCTCTCCACGGTGATGAGACTGTTCGACCCGGTGCGGTGTTCCCGGTCGGCGAGTTGCGGCAATCTTTCGCGGGATCGGTGCGCACCGGCATAGCGATGTCCCATCTCACGGGACACGAGTTCAAGTCACAGGAAAGACGGCGCCCCTCTACTGCTCATCAGCACCGACACGTATGCTCCGGCCATGACAACCGCTGCAAGCACTGATGGGCCGCTGCATCGCATGACGCGAGTCCTGGAGTCCTTCAGCACGCGTGATCGTGAACTGTCCGCTGCGGAGTTGTCGCGGCGCAGCGGTCTGCCGCGTTCGACCGCTCATCGACTGGCAACCGAAATGACCTCAGTCGGGCTGTTGGAACAGACTCCTGATGGTTTGTACCGGTTGAGCATGCGGCTGTTCGAGTGGGGCCACCTGGCAGTGCTGGCCGATGGGCTGCGGGAGTCGGCGGCCGGGCATCTGGCCGATCTGGCCAACATCACCCGCGAGACCGTCCATCTGGCGGTCATGGAGGGGCACGATGTGGTCTATCTCGACGTTATTCGCAACTCCGCAGCACCCTTTTTGAACTCCCGTCCGGGAGGTCGAATGCCGCCCTCGTGCACTGGTGTCGGCAAGGCGATTCTGGCCCACTCAGATCCGCGGCTGGTTGAGGATCTGATTCGCGAGGGACTACCGAAGTTGACCCCGCATTCGGTCACCGATGGTGCCATCCTGCAGGCACAACTGAAGCAGGTCCGACGCACCGGCTTGGCCTACGACCAGCAGGAGAACGCGATCGGCACCATCTGCTGTGCCGCCCCGGTGTTCGGCGTCGGCGGCGAAGTCATCGGCGCAGTGTCGGTCACCGGACGCGCTGACCACCTGCGGCTGGATCGGGTGGGCATGGCCGTGCGGTCAACGGCGGCGAGCATCTCCCGCGCCCAAGGCGGTTTGCCGCCGGTGCGTCGGGAGTCCTGATCGCCGATCGCGATCACACACCTCAGGAGTAGGTGCGTCAGATTCGGCCACGACGGCCAACGTGCCGCCTCGTCAAGATCGCATCAAGGTTGAACCCCTCGGCGCCAAGAATCCGTCAAGACCCGCCGGATTGAAACCGACTCCGCCTTGACTGGGATCGTGATGACGTTGCGCCTGCCCAAAAGGCTCTTGGTCGGCAATCCGATGCGTTCCACGCAGCTTCGCGAGACCCTGCTCCCGAGACGATTGGCGTTGCCGGTTTACTGCTCAGATCCCATTTCCTCCAACGCGTATGCCACCCAGGAGATCATCCTCGTCTTAGCGCTCGGCGGCGCCTCTGCAGTGCTGCTCACCCCCTGGATCGCCCTACTCGTGGTGAGCCTGCTGGCGCTGGTCACGCTGAGCTACCGGCAGACGATTCATGCCTATCCCAGCGGCGGTGGAGCCTACGCGGTGAGCCGAGCCAACCTGGGACGCAACGCCTCGCTGGTCGCGGCCGCCGCACTGCTGGTCGACTATGTGCTCACCGTCGCGGTCTCAGTGGCGTCCGGGGTGGAAAACCTGGTGTCAGCCTTTCCCGCGCTGCACAGTTACAGCGTGCCGCTGGCGCTGGGGTTCATCGCTGTGCTCACTGTGATGAATCTGCGCGGCGTGCGGGAGTCCGGCACACTCTTCGCGATCCCCACCTACGGGTTCATTCTGAGCGTCTTCGTCATGCTCGCTGCCGGCTTCTGGAATGTCCTCAACGGACAGGCACCGGTGGCGGAGTCTGCCCACTTCGGATTCTCCGGCACCAGCCCGGCCGGGGCTGCTGTCATCATCCTGCTGCTGCGAGCATTCGCCTCCGGCTGCACCTCGCTGACCGGCGTCGAAGCGGTGAGTAATGGCGTCCCCACCTTCCGGCCGCCCAAAGCCCGGAATGCCTCACTCACCTTGGTGACCATGGCCGGGCTGAGCATCACCATGATGCTGGGGATCTCGGTGCTGAGCACCATCGCCGGGGTCCACCTCGCCGATACGACCAGCGAGTTGACCAATGTCCCGGCTGGCTACGAGCAGCGCACGGTGCTCGCCCAGCTCTCGGCTGCCGTGTTCGGCAATAACAGTTGGGGTTTCTTCGCCGTCCAGGGCTTCACGACCTTGATCTTGATCCTGGCAGCGAACACAGCTTTCAATGGGTTCCCTATCCTCGCCTCCATCCTGGCCGAGGACCGGTTCCTACCCAAGCAACTGCGACGTCGCGGTGATCGGTTGGTCTTCAGCAACGGCATCGTGATCCTGGCCGTCATCGCCGCAACCTTGATCGTGGTTTTCGACGGCTCGGTGACTCGGCTCATCCAGCTCTACATCGTGGGGGTCTTCATCTCCTTCACCCTCAGCCAGGCCGGCATGGTCGTCTACTGGCGGCGCCGTGCCGGCGAGACCGGCTGGTCGGTTCCCTTGGTCGGGTCGATGCTGGTCACCGGCATCGGCGCCGTCGCCACGTCAGTGGTGCTGATCATCGTGTTGGCCACCAAATTCAGCCACGGCGCCTATCTGGTCGTCATCGCGATGCCGGTCCTCTTCGTCATGATGCTGTGGATCAACCGGCACTACCGCCGGGTGTCGAAGCAGCTCATGCCGAAGGCCGGCGGGATCACCTTGCCCAGCCGTACCCACGCCGTAGTCCTGATCAGCCAGTTGAACGAGCCGTCATTGAAGGCGCTGGCCTTTGCCCGCGCAATCCGGCCGTCCTCGATCACGGCGCTGCGGGTCGATACCGATGCCGACCGCACCCGCAAACTGACCGAGGACTGGGTGGCACGAGCCATCCCCATACCGCTGACCGTGGTGCAGTCGCCTTACCGCGATCTCGTGGAACCCGTCCTCAGCTATCTGGCGACCATCTCGATCGGCCCCCGAGACATCGTGGAGGTGTTCATTCCCGAATACGTGGTCGGGCACTGGTGGGAGCAACTCCTGCACAACCAAAGCGCGCTGCGGCTGAAGACCCGCCTGCTGTACATGCCCGGTGTCATGGTGACCAGCGTGCCTTTCCACCTGAGGTCTGCCACCCCCTACGCCTTGGATCGTCCAGGATCGGGCTCTGGCGCCTCCGGGCGCGCACCGAGCGCGCGCGAGAACTCGGTGAGGTCCAGCAGCGACGATGCGCCCAATCTGGCAAGCTCAAGGAGGTGAACGACCAGATCAGTGGCCCGGTCGGTGGGCTGGGTTCGCAACGCAAGCTCTCCGGCTTCGCCGTGGCCGTCGTGGTTCCGATACTGCTGACCATCGTGCTGGTGCCCTATCGCCAGACCCTGGGGTTGGACACCGTGCTGCTGTTGTTCGTGCTGGCCTCCGTGGTCGCCTCGGTCCTCGGCGGCGTGCTGCCTGCGCTGATCGCGTCGGTGGTCAGCTTCACCGTGGCGAACTTCTTCTTCACTCAGCCCTACGCAACCCTGACCGTCGCCAGCGTCACCGAGTTGATCGACCTGGTGATCTTCTTCGCCGTGGCCGTACTCGTGGGCGTGGTCACCGAGATCGGTGCCCGAGCGCGCGGACGCGCTGAGCGGGCCCGTATCGAGGCTGAGTGGCTGGCCGATCTCGGGAATCAGGACCAACAGCCGCAATCGGTGGAACGTGCGCTGAGCCGGGCGCGAGTCATGTTCAGTATGAACCAAGTGCAGTTGGCCTCCACCGATGAGATCCTCGCCAGCACCGGAGAACGAAGGACCGGGGATATTGAGATCCTCGTCCCGGCCACAGCCGACCTCGAGGTGCGCCTCTACGGCCCCGAACGCCTCGGGGTCGACCGCAAGCTCCTGGACTCCATGGCGCAAACCGCCGCACGGTTGTGGCGCACCGAGCAACTGGGAGAGCAGGCCCGGCGCGCCGAAGAACTGGCTCACATCGACCGGCTGCGGGCCAGCCTGCTTGCCGCCGTCGGTCACGATCTGCGCAATCCATTGGCCGCGATCACCGTGGCGGCCGAGACCCTGCGTCAAGAGGGCATCGAGCTGTCACCCCGAGACCAGGCGGAGTTGCTCGACACCATCGAGGAACACACCCAGCGCCTCAATCACATCATCGGCAACCTGCTTGACGCGAGCCGCCTGCGCGCCGGCGCGGTCTCGGTACACCCGCAACCGACCGACCTGCTGGAGGTGCTCACTGGGGTACTTCGCTCGGGCGAAAGCCGCGTCGAACTGGCGATCGCCGATGATCTGCCTGCCTTCCTCTCCGATCCCGGGCTGTTGGAACGAGTGTTGGCCAATCTGGTGGACAACGCCGATCGGCACGTCGCCGAAGGCGGACCGGTCACTATCGAGGCGCACGTGGACGGCGTGCAGGTCGCGATCAGCGTCATCGACCACGGCAGAGGCGTTCCGCCCGAGCGATATGGGGAGATCTTCGCTCCCTTCCAGCATTTCAACGACCAGCCCACCACCGGCGTGGGGTTGGGCCTGGCGATCGCCCGGGGCTTCACCGAGGCGATGAACGGAACGCTGACCCCATCATTGACACCGGGTGGAGGCTTGACGATGACCGTCAGGTTGGAGGTGGTTGATGACTAGGCTGCTGATCGTCGAGGACGAGCCCGCCTTGCGCCGCGCACTCGCGATCAACCTTAAAACCCGCGGCTACGAAGTCGATGGTGTCGGCGATGGCGCCACAGCACTACGGAGTGCCGCGGCCGCCCCACCGGACTTCGTGGTCCTGGATCTGGGCCTTCCCGATATCGACGGCACCGAGGTGATTACCGGGCTGCGCGGCTGGACGGGCGTTCCGATCATCGTGTTGTCGGCTCGCGACGCTCAGGCGCAGAAGGTTCAGGCTCTCGACGTCGGTGCCGATGACTACGTGACCAAACCATTC